>JAGCNN010000172.1 GCA_017645925.1 Bacteroidales bacterium | reverse complement strand
TGAAACAGCCGACTATGTCTATATATTTGAATTCAAGTTTGAGAAATCTGCAGAGGAAGCCTTGAGGCAAATCGAAGAAAAGCATTATGCCGAACCGTTTGCAGCAAGCGGCAAGAAGATTTTCTGCATAGGTGTAAACTTTAACAGCAGTATAAGGAATATAGACAAATACGAAGTGAAGGAATGGCAGAATGGCTAAAGCCGTTTCTATGCCTGCGGCGTTTCTAAGTTTCACGTTTCAATGGCTTCGCCGTTTCTGGGTTTCATGTTTGAATGTCTGTGGTGTTTCTGTGGCTAAAGCCGTTTTTGGGTTTAACGTTCAAAAGTTCAAAGTTCAAGGGATAATTTGATTTTTGTTGAATCGCGTCATGGCACGATTGTACAGCGGTGCAATGCTTTGCACCATTTTAATGTTTTCAAATTGTTTTTGTTGTCGGTTGCAAAAAAAGAAATTTCATTACCTTTGCAGTCTGTTACGACAAAACAAAATAACTATGCATAAGATATTTCTGCCGTTCGCATTTCTGATTGCCTTTGCTCTATGCCTTAACGCACAGGAGAAAAAGGAATATAAGATAGGTACAATCGCTTTCTATAACCTTGAAAACCTTTTCGATACGCTTCCGGCTGCCAACGATGTGGAATTTACTCCCGAAGGTCCAAAGAACTGGAACTCCGAAAAGTATTTCTCGAAAATCGACCGCATGGGTGGCGTGATTGTCCAGCTTGGCGCCGATGTTACGGGTACTGCCCCGATGATTGTTGGTGTGAGCGAGGTTGAGAACATTACTCCGCTTAACGACCTTGTAAACTGCGAGGCAATGAAGCCATACAATTACAAGGTGGTGCATATTGACGGTCCCGACCGCCGTGGTGTTGACTGTGCCTTGTTGTACCGTCCCGAATATTTCAAGGTTACAAATGTGCGTATGCACCGTGTAATATCGGAGCAGGAAGGTTTTGTTACACGTGACCAGATTGTTGTTTCGGGAATTTATGACGGTGAAGAGATGCATTTCATCGTGCTTCACTGGCCGTCGCGACTTGGTGGCGAGAAACGCAGCTTGCCACGTCGTGCCGAGGCAGCCACCACAACACGCCAAATCTTCGATTCCATTATGGCAATCAACCCCAATGCAAAGATTATAGCCATGGGCGACCTCAACGATGACCCAATCAACAAGAGCTTGAAGGATTACTGCAAAACCGTTGGCAAGAAGGACGAAGTAAAAGACGGCAAACTCTACGACCCGATGGAGGAACTTTACCGCAAGGGAATCGGCTCGCTTGCATACGGCGACAGATGGAACCTTTTCGACCAGATGATTTTCTCGCCGGCATTCGTCAGCTCCGACAGGTCAACATACGTGCATTATGCCAGCCATGTGTTCAACAAGGCGTTCCTGACGCAGAAGGAAGGTCGCTACAAAGGCTATCCGCTGCGTACCTACGTCGGCACAACATATCAGTCGGGTTACAGCGACCATTTCCCTGTCTATTCGTTCATAATCAAGGAGAAATAAGCCATGCTTGTAAAGACTTTCGGCAGTGCCGTAGATGGCATAAATGCGCAAACTATCACCATCGAGGTAAATGTTTCCTCCGGAGCAAAGTTTTTCCTCGTTGGACTTCCCGACAATGCCATCAAGGAAAGCGAACAACGTATGATAAGCGCATTGAACAACAATGGGTTTAAATGGCCGGGACGACGAATTGTCATAAACATGGCACCTGCTGACATGCGCAAGGAGGGTTCCGCATACGATTTGCCGATGGCAGTAGGAGTGCTTGCCGGTTCGGAACAGATGTCTGCCGATTTGCTTGACAAGTACATGATAATGGGTGAGTTGTCGCTTGATGGCAGCGTGAAGCCTATAAAAGGTGCTTTGCCGATTGCCATAAATGCAAAAGAAGCTGGTTTTGAGGGCATTATCCTTCCGGTTGAAAATACTTTGGAAGCTGCCGTTGTTGATGGCATAAAGGTCTATGGTGTGCATAACATTACCGAAACCGTTGAATTTTTGAATGGTGACCGCGAATTGGAGCAGATTACCGTTGACCTAGAAGCCGAATTCCAGAAATCGCTATCGGAAAACGATTTGGACTTTGCCGATGTGAAAGGTCAGGAAAATGTGAAACGCGCCCTCGAAATTGCTGCCGCAGGTGGTCACAACATAATAATGATTGGACCTCCGGGGTCGGGAAAGACAATGCTTGCCAAGCGAATACCATCAATACTTCCGCCACTCAGCCTTGATGAGGCAATCGAAACCACAAAAATACATTCAGTTGCAGGCAAAACCGAGGCAGGACATTCGCTGATGCTACGCCGTCCGTTCCGTTCGCCACATCATACGATTTCGGACGTTGCCTTGGTTGGTGGAGGAACTTATCCTCAGCCCGGGGAAATTTCACTCGCGCACAACGGGGTGCTCTTTCTTGATGAACTCCCTGAATTTAAGCGCACTGTACTTGAGGTTATGCGTCAGCCATTGGAAGACAGGATTGTAACTATTTCGCGTGCAAAGTTTACGGTGGAATATCCGGCAAGTCTTATGCTTGTGGCTTCAATGAATCCTTGTCCGTGCGGCTACTACAACCATCCCGAAAAGGAATGTACTTGTACGCCAATGGCTGTGCAGAAGTATATGAGCAAAATTTCTGGTCCATTGCTTGACCGTATCGACATACATTTGGAGGTTACGCCCGTGAAGTTTGAGAAACTTGCCGACACACAGCCTGCCGAACATAGTGCCGACATACAGAAGCGTGTGATTGAGGCTCGCAAGGTTCAGGCAAAGCGGTTTGCAAAAAGCCACAAGATTTATTGCAATGCACAGATGTCATCCAAGCAGATACGCGAGTTCTGCAAGCTTGACAGCACCTGCATTTCGTTGCTAAAAACCGCCATGGAACGCCTGCATCTTTCTGCCCGTGCCTACGACCGTATCGTGAAGGTTGCCCGCACTATTGCCGACCTTGAACATAGCGACGACATTCAGCCAGCACACATCGCCGAGGCAATTCAGTACAGAAGTCTGGACAAGGAAACATGGGGACAGTAGATTCGCGGACGTTTGAATGGCTTCGCCGTTTCTATGCCTACGGCGTTTCTGGGTTTCAGGTTTGAATGGCTTCGCCGTTTCTATGCCTACGGCGTTTCTGGGTTTCAGGTTTGAATGGCTTCGCCGTTTCTGGGTTTAATGTTCAACAGTTCAATGTTCAATGTTCAACGTTCCATGTTCCATGTTATCCTATGTGCATAGTCCATTTGTGAAAATCAAGATACACGTTATGTGCAATAAATAGGTCGTAGCCAATTGCTCCGTCTAATCCCATCATTTTCATTTGCATAGCATACATGCCTGGCAGATTTCCAAATTTTACAGGAATAACATTTCCCCCAATTGAAGCGTTTAGGTTGTAAATAGGAGTTTCAAAATTGCCAATCATGGGGTGGAAATCGCTTTTTGGGTCAGTTGCAACTTCATTTTGTGTAAATGTTTTGCCAATGTACGATATTTTTGCTCCTGTGTCAAGTGCAAGTCTTACATTATCGCCTTTTACAGACAAATCTATGCTTATTGCGTTCATTTCATTAATGATTGGAGTTGAACAGATTGGTGAAAATGGAATTTCATCCTCGCTAAATGTTACGGACTTGTTGTTATATTCGATTTTCAGGTAATATTGTTTTATCAGGTCCATTCCCATTAAGGCATCGACATTGTAGTTCATTAGCCTTGATATGTTGTCAATTCCAATTCCAGCTACCGAGGTTTTGCATTGATGTTGTCGTCCCATGAATTCCAATGTGTTTTGTCTGCCAATAGTGGCAGGGCAGCCTGTGTCTAACAATATTTTCTGATTATTGTCAAGAAGGATGATGTGTCCGTCAAATGTGTCAATGGCAAATGTTTTAGTCATGTTTTTGCGTTTTGTTATGTCGGTATTGATGTACTTGTTAAAAATAGAAGCCAAAGTTAGTAAAATCCAAAGTAATAAGAATCAATGTTGTGAGAAATGTTGGAAAAAGTTGTAATGCTGTGTCTTTTATTGTGTTGTAAGTTTTTGCATGTCGTTTTTTGGGGAAAACTTTTAATGTTGCAAATTTTTAGAGAACCATAAAATATTCCCTTGCATTATCAATTAATTGTGATTATCTTTGCGCACCAAAAAATTAGAAAACATATTCATTAATAAAAAGTAAAGAAATTGTATGAAAAATTATCAAACCCAACAAATTAGAAACATTTCGCTGGTCGGTAATTCTGGTGCAGGAAAGACGACTTTGGCTGAAAGTATGCTAGAGATTGGCGGCGTCATCACCCGCAAGGGCGACATCGCCAGCAAGAACACCGTTTCCGACTACAGGCTCATCGAGCAGGAAAACGGCAACTCGCTTTATTCAACCGTAATGTATTCGGAACTCGGCAACACCAAGTTCAACATCCTTGATTGCCCGGGTATGGACGATTTCATCGGTGGCGTTGTTTCTTCTTTGTTCGCTACAGATATAGCACTTA
>JAGCNN010000171.1 GCA_017645925.1 Bacteroidales bacterium | reverse complement strand
CAACTCATACAGCTTGCTGGCAACCAAATATCTATGCGCACCGATATTGTCAAGCACATCATCCTCCGATATTTGCTTTCCTGTCGAAAGACTGAAAACATACGCCACTTCGCCCCACTGATGATGAATTGCGCCACCATTAAACTCCGAAAAATAATTAGTTAACGCGATGTATTCTTTGCTTACAAATGTTGGCGTAACCATCCACGACGACTCATAATATTCAACATCGGAGTAGCGCTCGTCCATTTTCTCGGCATTGACAAGTTCAGGATTGTCGGCAACCATGTTCATGTACATGCTTATTTCTTCCTGCAACTCCAGTTCAAGCATCTGGCTACAATACTGCCATCCGATAATAGTGTCCCATATCATTTGCCTGACAGCAACATCTTCGACTAATGGCAAAAGGAAATATATCTTCTTCGAAAATTCTGCCGATTCAAATTCAAAACTGAACTTTCTAAAATTAGTGTTATCAACTACAGTATCAGCAATAATAAGATTCTTTTGCTGCGACGAACTTTGCGCAAAGCACTGCACCGCAAGCAATAAAACCAAAATAAACAAAACAACCCTCTTCATAATACAATTTTATTTCTTCTCTCCAAACCAATATTTATACAATGGTCCATCAACATTCAAGTAAGGCTTCAGCCACTTCTTCGGAAGCGACAATTCCGTTACACCAGATGTATGATACATCTCGAACGAACCGTACTTGTATATCAGTTCTTTAGCTGTAAAATAAAAGTTGTCGTTGAACAAAAACGAAACATCCACATCGTCGCCGTCATCCGCCTTCTTTAGAATCTTGCACAAACTAGAATACAACTTCCTTGCGACCAAATAGTTATGTTCGGCCACCTTGTCAAAAATTTCATCTTCCGAGATTCGTTTTCCCGTCGAAAGGTCGAAAACAGCACATTTGTCGCCCCACATAGGAGCAGGAGCCTCATTGCTTGCAAACTTCTGCGAAAACGACGACACGAAAGCGATATATCCGCCACCGACAAATACAGGCGCTATGCTCCACAAAGTCTCGTTGTAGTCCTCTGCTTTTGTCGTATCCGATTTTCTATCAGCAACGTACGATGCCAATTCGTCCTTCAAGTCCTGTTCAAGCGTACTGTTATCGTATTCGCCCATCAGCAAAGCCTCGCTTATAGTTTGCAAAACTGCGGTTTCACTAGGCAATGGCAAAGTGAAATCTATTTTCTTCGAAAATTCGTTGCTAGAGAACTCATAGCCGCATTTTCTGAACTTAATGCCATTCATCTCGGTATTTGAAGTGACAACCGACTGCGAAAAGCAGAGTGCAGAAACGAGTAAAACAATCAATGTCAAAAGGGTCTTCATTACATATTGTTTTCTTTGCAAAAATACAAAAAAAGGGAATACACCAAACAACAAAAAAGGACGGCGTTGAACCGTCCTTAATTGTTGTATAAAAGGTTTCACTTTAGTTTCAGACTTGCAAAATCGTTTTTGTATATTGTGTTGCTGCTCATAACATTACGTTTAATAAACATAAGCATATATATCGGTGCATAAATTATATTTTCTCTAACACTCAAATTGCTGTTGCACAATACGTATGCCTTCTTTATATTATATGCAGACGAATCCAATACATTCTTCAGCGCATTGTGTCTTTCATAGTCCTTGCCCGACTTGACCTCAATTGGAATTATCTCCGCATCGTTTTCTATCACAAAGTCAAGTTCTCCCTGCTTTTTGCTGTTGAAGAAATACAAATCATAGCCATGTATTCTTAGTTCCTGAGCGACAAGATTCTCATAAATTGCACCATAATTTATGTTCACATCGCCACTTAAAACGCGAAGCGCTGTTCCGTCTGCATACTGTGATGCCAGAAGCCCTACATCGTTAAGAAACAACTTGAACAAATTGCGTTGTGCATTAAGT
>JAGCNN010000170.1 GCA_017645925.1 Bacteroidales bacterium | reverse complement strand
GAATTGTGCTGGAAGTTGAATAATATAAAACTTACTATTAGTGTCCGCTAAAGTACCCAGCCTGTCATCCCGGAAAGTAGAACGAACAGCAAAAGGAACGTTGCTTGTGAGTTCACTTGTCCGGAACTTTCTCACGAAACGAAGTGAGTAATCTGCTCTTTAATAATACGTTAACAGATTACGGACAGCAGTCTTCACAACGCTCCCCGTTCCGTATCGCGTGTTACGACTAGCTTCCGTACCTTTAGCTCACGCAGCGAAGCAAGTAAATGACAAGCCCCTTTATTTGTATTGTTGTATAAATGCATGATAATATTACAATTACGCTTATTGTCCTATTTTTTAGCGGACACTAATAAAAACTTTCAAACAGCATAGCAATAAAATTTGGGGGCTTGGGATGAACCCAGACGGCAAAATTTTTAACTAAATATTATGCTTACCGCTTTGGGTATTGTGTTACATTTGTTAAATATTTTGGTTTTTAAATATATGGCTATGAAAAAGTTGAATCTGTTTGCCGTTGTAATGACCATGATGGTTGTTTCGGCGTATGGGGCAAATGTTGAAAAATCTGTTTTGCAGGCTGTTCCGATGGGTGTAGAATATGTCGCCGCAAATAATGACGGTGATGTTGACTTGTATCTTGATTGTTTCGAGAATGCCGTGAAAGCCAAGGATATGGAGCTTGCCGCAAAAATCGCTAATGTATTGTACGGCATGAATCTGAATGCTGCTCAGCAGAAACGTTTTTCCTCTGTGGAGAATATGATTTCAAAGAAGGATTACCGTGTTTATCGCGAACATCTGAATATTTTGGCGTCAAAGTCAAGGATGGTTCAGGATTATGCAGATTATAACGATGATACTTATTCTGCTTATGATGAGGATGATGAGGCGTTTGTAGATGATGTAATTGATTCGTTCTCAAAGTTCTTCAACGATTTGGGGGCGAGCGATTCAACTGGTTGGCATTACGAAAGGCATGATACTATTGATGGTGGCGGTTTTGTCGATGTGTTTGTTGATGCTTTCGGTAAGTATTTGTTTGACGATGAGCCTGATATGCAGTCCAAATCGGCTGTTGACAAGTCGGAAATTGATAATTTGTTGGATGACTACGAAAAATATGTTGGCATGTCGGTTGATGCTTTGCGCAATGTGATGTCGGGCGATGAGGCTGCCTTAAAGGATTTTGAAAAATATAGCCATAAGGCTTCGGATCTGTCGGATAAGATAAGCCGACTTAGCAACGGAATGACTTCCAAGCAGTTCAAGCGGTATATGCACATTTGGAGCAATGTTGTAACGGGTATATTTTAAGAATGAAGCATTTGCCTGATTACGACGTAATAATAATAGGTGCGGGAGCATCGGGCTTGCTGGCTGCTATTTCGGCTTGCCGCAATGGAAAGAAAGTCCTTGTAGTGGAGAAGAATGCCCGTGTGGCGCGAAAACTTATGATTACGGGCAAAGGCCGTTGCAATATAACCAATTCCGATGACGTCGGGGAGTATATGAACAATATTTATCCCGAACCAAGATTCCTGTATCCTGCTTTCAAGACATTTTTTTCGTCTGACATTTTGTCTATTCTCGATGAGGCCGGTGTTGACGTCGTGCTTGAGCGTGGTGGACGGTATTTCCCTGCATCGGGAAAGGCTGTTGATGTTGTAGATGCTCTGGTTGCTGTTGCTAGGCAATCTGGTGCAAAATTCAAGTTTTCCACTTCGGTAACCGACATAATTGTTGATGAAGCTTCTGTTGCTGGGGTGAAAGTTCACGATGAAAAAGGTTTGGCTCAGTTGTATGCCGATAAGGTAATAGTTTGTACTGGCGGGTGCTCTTATCCTTTAACTGGTTCAACTGGCGATGGTTACGTTTTTGCGCAAAAATGCGGACATTCGCTTTCGGCAACTCTTCCGGCTTTGGTGCCGCTTGTAGGCAAGGATAATTTCTTTTCTCGGCTCAATGGATTGACACTCAAAAATATATCTGCTTCTTTGTGGATTGATGGGAAAAAAGCGCGCGAGGAGTTTGGCGAGCTTCTGTTTACCGATTTTGGCGTTTCTGGACCTGTTGTGCTTACTTTGAGCCGCTGGGCTGTTATTGCTTTGCACGAAAAACGTAAGGTGCATTTGGCTATCGACTTGAAGCCTGCCCTTGATGAAAAGAAACTTGACACTCGTATTATTCGCGATCTTGGCAGCAATGGCAAAATGAAACTGAAGGCGTTGTTCCGTCAGTGGTTGCCGATGCAGATGATTCCTGTTTTTGTAGAATTGGCAAATTTGGATGGAGAAAAGCTTGCAAGTCAGGTTTTGGGTGAAGATAGGCGCAGGATTGTCTCGCTGATGAAGGATTTTTCGTTTGATATTGTTGGGCATCGCGATTTCAACGAGGCAATAATTACATGCGGTGGGGTGCAGGTCGGTGAGGTCAACCAGAAAACGATGGAGTCAAAATTGGTAAAAGGTTTGTATTTCGCAGGTGAAGTGCTTGATGTTGATGCAAATACTGGTGGATACAACTTACAGATAGCTTTTTCTACAGGGTGGCTTGCTGGAATGAACGTCTAGACTATTCCTCGCACAAGTCTATCGGATTATCACCAACTAGCATATCAGTTTCCATCCTAATCCCAAAGCCTTCTTCAGGAATATAAATTGCAGGTTCACAGCTCATTACCATGCCGCTTTGCAGTTCGGTGCGTCTATTGCCTACGTCGTGTACGTCAAGTCCTATGAAGTGGGAGCAAAGGTGTGGCGAATAGCGTTTTACGGTTGCATGTACAGATTCCTGACTGGCAATTTTATCTTTCGTTACAAGTCCTAGTCTTTGCAGTGATTCAAGCATAACTTTTTCAAATTCACCATGTATGCGGTCTATTGACGATTTTGGAACATAATACTGCTTTATTTGCTGCTGAATTGACATTATTTCATCGTAAACCTGTTTCTGGCGTGCCGTAAACTTACCGTTAACGGGGATAGTGCGTGTAATGTCGGCGGCATATCCGTTCACTTCGGCACCTACATCCATGATAAGCAGGTCGCCATCTTTGCAAATGCCTTTATTTTCAATGCTTTGCAGTATGCAGTTGTTGTTTCCCGATGAAATTACAGGCTGGTAGGCAAAGCCGTCACAGCCGCAACTGCGGATTTGTCTGTAAAATTCAGCTTCAATTTCGTATTCGTGTATGTTTGGACGGATTATCTTTTCAACTTCGGCAAAAGCTTGCTTGGTTATCCTGATGGCTTCGCGTATGCAGCCAATTTCATAATCCGACTTTCGCAAGCGCAAATTGGCGATTTCTAAATCTATATCATTAAAAACTAGATTTTTGTGCCTGCATTTCCATTCCTCTTGACGGAAATTTATGTATTGCGCCCTGCGAATGTTGTTTGCATACGAAATAAAAACCCGACTTTTGCTTCCTTGTATTATTTCATCGGCAATGCAGTCAAATTTATCAAGGTATTCCACATTGGTAATTCCCGAAATATCACCGACTTCCTGCTTGGTGAGTTTTATTCCTGTCCATACGTTTATATGCTCGGTAGGTTCAATGATGAAGGCGTATTCTTCTATTTCGCTTGAACTTTTCTTGTGAAGCAGGATTATCGTTTCTTCCTGTCGTATTCCGCTGAAATACAGAATGTCGGAGTTTTGTCGGTAACGATAGAACTGGTTTGCGTTGCGCGATGGCATATTGGCAGAGAAAAGTATCACTGTATCGCCGTTTTCAAGGCTGTTGAGCAGTTTGCGGCGGTTTTGCGTGTGAAATTCGCGTGCTGTTGACTTGTCCATTTTACTTTTCCTTCCAGTCTCCGTTGTCGGTAATGACTTTTTTCAGCATTTCTACGGCATTTTCCTGTGGAACATCACGAATTACAGGCGTTTGTCCCTTGTAGATTATCACATGGTCTTTGGTGCTTCCAACGCAGCCGTAGTCGGCATCGGCCATTTCACCGGGACCATTCACAACGCAGCCCATTGTTGCAATTTTCAACCCTTTGAGGTGTGAAAACTCGTGTTTTACTGCTTCCGAAATGCGTTCAAGGTCGTAGTTGGTGCGTCCGCAGCCCGGACACGAAATAAATTCCGCCTTGCTGATGGCAAGCCCTGCTGCTTGCATGATGTCGGCAGCAAAATCATCGTTGTCGATTCCTACAATGTTGCCGTTTATTTTTACTTCTGTTATCTTTTTGCCGATGAGGTTGTTGGCAAGTGCAATACATGTTTCTGCTATGGCAGTTTCGGCATCTTGCGGCTTGGGGGTGAAGTTGACTTTATCCAAAAGTTCGGGGTAGGGCGGTTCTGCCGGATATGCCTTTTTCTCTCCAAATTCGGATATGAACTTTTTAGAAAAAGTTATTTCGTTTACAGGATTTTCGGTCAGCGAAACCCTTATTGTGTCGCCAATTCCCTTGTTTAGCAGGTAGGCTATGCCGAGGCACGACTTTATTCTTGCATCGTTGCCCGAACCTGCTTCCGTAACTCCGAGATGCTGAGGGTAAACCATGCCGTTTTCTGCCATTCGTCGGTTCAGAAGTTCGCACGATTCGGTCATTACCTTCACGTTGCTTGCCTTCATCGAAATGACTAGGTTGTGGAAATTTTCGGCTTCAAAAATGCTGATGAACTCCATTGCTGCTTCAACCATTCCCTTGGCGGTGTTGCCGTATCGCGACAAAATCCTGTCGGACAGCGAGCCGTGGTTTGAACCGATTCGTATTGCCGTGCCGTATTCGTTGCAGACTTTTATCAGTGGCAATAGCCTGTCGTGCATTTTTTCAAGCTCGAGATTATATTCATGTTCGCTGAGATTCAATTCCTTGAAATTGGCACGCTTGTCAATATAATTGCCTGGATTTATCCTTACTTTTTCCACGATTCTTGCACATTCTTCGGCAATTTGCGAACTGAAATGCACGTCAGCGACAAGCGGTTTTGTGTAGCCGTCGGCAACGAGTTTTTTCTTTACTTCCCGCAGACTGTCAATATCGGGCATACGAGGAACAGAAAGCCTTACAAGGTCGGCTCCTGCATCAAAAAGCTGCTTGCATTGGTTTACAGATGCTTGAATCTCTCCAACAGGAACGTTGGTCATGCTTTGTATTGCAATCCTATGATTGCTGCCAATGAGTATATCTCCGATTTTTACTTCTTGAGCGAAACTATTTTCCATCTATATCATTTTTAGTGCTTTGAGAATTCCGTTTACAATTTCTTCGTTGTCGGTTGGCAGGTTTCCATTTATGCCTTGTCCGAGTTTTATGTTGCTTTTTATTTCTGGTCCGTGAAAATCGCTTCCGCACGAAATCATAAGTCCTAATTCCTTGGCCATTTTTACGTATGTTGCACTTTGGTCGGGTGTGCAGTTGCTGTGGTATGCCTCAATTCCAGCAAGCCCGTATTCTTTCAGTTCCTTTATTTTTGCGAAGGTCATTTCTTCGGATAATTTTAGGGAGTTGGGATGTGCGAGGAAGGCAATTCCACCTGCCTTATTTATCAAATCAATGCAATCTTTGGGTGTAAGTTTTATCCTTTCAATGGATTCTATGTCATTTTGACCTATGACTTTTTTGAATACTGTTTCGTTGTCAGGGAAGTCGTTTTTGTATTTTTCTACAATCGCAGATGCAATGTGCGGCTTGGCTATTGTTTCGCCTTTTGCGAATTTTTTTACATCGTCAATCTTTATTTCAATATTGTAATTGCGTTTGAGAACTTCTATTATTGTTTCGTTTCTGGATTCTCTGCCTTTGCGCAATTTTTCCATTTCAATATTGAATTCCTCGTCGTCGGGATTGATACCGTAGCCAAGTATGTGCATTTTGCCATGTTCGATTTCTGCGCTAAGCTCAACGCCTGGAATTATGCGTATCCCGTTTTTTCTTCCTTCCTCGATACATTCCTTTACGTTGCCAATGGTGTCGTGGTCGGTTATTGCCATTGTCGTAAGGCCTATGCTTTTGGCTTCGGCGACAATCTTTTTTGCATCCATGCTTCCGTCTGATGCTGTTGTGTGTACGTGCAAGTCGAATTTTGGCATAGTGTTGTTCTTAAAAGTTTCCATTTGTTTCTCCTTCAAATACTTTTATTGCAGGTCCTTCAAGCCATATATTTTTGTATCCGCAATTGTTTTTTTCAAAATAGACTTTCAATGCGCCACCTTTTGCTTTTATTGATATTGGCGATGGTAATCCTGTTTTTGCGTTGATACACAATGCTGTTGCCACTGTTCCTGTTCCACAGGCCAAAGTTTCACCTTCCACTCCGCGTTCGTATGTTGCTATCCTGTACCCGTCGGCATTGTCTATAAAGTTGACATTGGTTCGCTCGGGTGCAAAACGTTTGTCGTCTGCCAATTTACGACCCTCTGCATTGACATTCACTTTGGTTATATCGTCAACAAATTTTACAAAATGCGGAACGCCGGTATTTGTCCACATTCCATCATCAAAGGCAGTTATACCTTTTACATCTATCATCTTGATTCTGATGGTGTCGTTGTTGATGATGCTTGCCTCGTGTGTGCCGTCATCGGCTGAAAATTTCATTTCCTTGCCTGCAATTTTGTGGTCGAAGGCGTATTTTGCTATGCATCTGCCACCGTTTCCGCACATGCTGGCTGTTTTTCCGTCTGAATTGTAAAATTTCATGGCAAAATCGGCGCTGTCGCTTTTCTCAACAAGTATAAGTCCGTCAGCTCCAATGCCGAAACGCCTGTCGCACAAAATGCTGATTTTTTCGCTTGATAGGTTCTGCTTTCCGTCCCTGTTGTCAATAATTATGAAATCGTTACCTGCACCCTGATATTTGTCGAAAATCAATCTCATTCTTTGTCGTTTTGAATATTGTGTTTGCGCCTATAACTGGTTATTACTTGTAGTATTATGCTGATAATTATTATGATAGCTAATACGATGTTGCTTGCTATGCTGACAGTTGCTCCTGTTTTTGCCGATTGTGGTTCGTAGCGGAACTCTATTTCGTGTTTGCCTTGTGGTATTATCATTCCACGCAGAATGTAGTTGCATCTGAAAAATGATGCTTTCTTGTTGTCTATTTGAGCTTTCCAGCCTTTGGGGTAGAATGTCTCGGAGAAAATTGCTACCCTGTTGCCGCTGCACGAAGATTCGTATCTGAAAATGTCGCCATCGGCTGCAACTAGCTTTATATAGTCGCTGCTATCGATTGCAAATTCAATGTCGGCAAATTCGGTCTTGTATTTTTCGTTTACTATTGCGGTTTTGCGTGTGTCAACATGTTTTAGCTGGGCGAGTTCAGGTGGTTCCGAATTTGACCATCTGATACTGTCGGCAAACCATGCGTTACCCGAAGCATGATGGTTTATTAGAGGAGAGGCTTTGTCCGATAGTATTATGTATTTGACATTCAGCATATCCAGGGCAGGCGACTTGAATTTTTGCGAGAATACCTCCTGAATTTCCTCGGTTGTCATTCCGTCTCTTTGTGCCCACGAAAGTATATTGTAGCGCGTGAGTGCGAGTTCCTTGTTCAGTATTGTATCGCAGAATGTACGGTAGCGTTTTGTGCAGTATCCGTTTTCACCGCCTATCGAGTTGAATTTCATGCAAGTTGTATTGTCGCTTTGTGCGGTGTTGTAGCGAAGGTCGATGACTCTGAAAGTATCGTTGTCGGCATTAATTTGCGAATATGCAAAATCGGAAGTTGTTTCGTTGCTGTTTTTGTCGCCTTTGAGCTGTGAGTTTGTAAGTGTAATATCGGTTACAGCTAGCACTATTAATGTTGTTGCTATTATCCACTCGTTGAGTTTTTTCTTTCTGGAAAAAAAGATTGCAGTTGAGCCGAGCAGAACAAATAGCAGCGACTTGGCCGCATCGCGCCTGATGATCGAAATCCTATCGGTGCGAATGGCGTTTATGTAGTCGTTCTTGAAATCGGCTACGGCCTCGGCGTATTCCATATCCTGCGGCATATACGATGATAGCCCTTCTGCTACTTCTATTTCATTCCGATTGTTGCTGTTGATGCTGCAGTCTCCTGCAATTGATGGGAAGGCAACGAAAATAAGCAGTATTACCGATATTATACCAGTGGAAATGTAAAGTGAAATTTTTTCTTTGCGCTCGGTGGTTTCGGTGTTCGGAGCAATGATTTCTTCGGCTCCTATTGCTGCCAAAATGGAGATTCCAATTGCGGCAATTATCAAAATATTTGAAAAATGATTAAAATTGTAGAATAATGGAATATTTTTTGCGATGAAGTATTCTATGTTGCCGCACGAAAGTATAATTGCAATGATAGATGCTGCAATCGCCCACCATTTGATTCTTTTTTTGCTCGCAATGCTTCCGAAAAGCGCAAGCAATATTGCAATTGAACCTATGTAGGTGGTGCCGTTGCTGAAATGTTTTTTCCCGAAATATATTGGCGATTCCTCGCAAATGATTTTTGAATTTTCCTGTCCGAAAAGAGGTTCAAGTAAATTGTATGTTTCTGAGTTTTCTGATAGCTTTGCGCTTGATTTTCCGCCTTTTATGCTTGGTAAGACCAAGGATAAAGTTTCAGCAGAGTCGTCAAAATAAGCTGCGTTTGTTTCGTAGTCAGGAAGTTGTTCCGATGCATATTTGGAGTATTCGTATTCCTGAAAAATGTGTTCGCTGTTTGTAAAAAATGCTACCGCAATAACGGCTATTGTTATTCCTGTCGGCAAAAGTTTGCCGCCAATGCTTTTGCCTTTTGCGAAAAGTTCTGCTATTATTAGGATTATTGCAACGAGAAGCGTATAACAAACTAGCTGGAAATGGCAGGTTGCTGTTAGCAATGCGGTGAAAATGAGTGCGATTGTAGTCCCGATGAGCATTTTGCCTCTGAAAATGCAAACTATACCTGTCAGGAGGTATGGCATTAGGCTGATTGCGGTCATTTCCATGTATTCGCCAGCTTGTATTTCTCCAATTCCATAACTGAAAAGTCCAAATGCAAGAGAGCCGATAATTGCTGATAGCGGACTTATTTCCAATGAGATGAGTAGAATGTAAAATCCAATTAGGCTTATCAGTATGAGGCAGAATGGCAGAGCTTTGCCAAGTCGTGAGCTTGCTTGGATTGCCTTTGCAAATGGGTTAGAACTGTCTGTTTGTCCTTGTGATATGGCAGGGCAACCAGAATGGGAATGTTGGTCCCAGAGGCATGTTGTTTTGTTGTAATTTGTGTTTTCTATATATTGCTGATTTGTTTCTACGAAAAACATTTTTGAGTAAATGGCAGATACTGCAACGAAAATAATCATCGCCAATATGTGTATGAGCGTTTTCTTGTAAGCGTATCTTCCTGACTTGAAGTCCATTGCGATAAACAAAAATGTATATTTTCCTTGAAAGTTTAAACAGCAAAGGTAATAAATAGCGTTGTATTTTTTAGTTTTTAATTTGTTAAATGATGTTAATGAAATTTTGTTGGCATTCGGTGTAATTTTATTTTGACTTTTGTGGTTTTGTATATTATTGATTGTTAGAGTGTTAGTTGTGTTGTTGTGGCTTTTATTAGTGGTTGTAGGCAACCTTTCGAAAAAAAAGTCGTTAAATAAGGTGTAGATTGAAAATAAAAATGTATTTTTACGCGGTTTAAAATTAAGTAAAGAAGTTTTTATGAACAAGGTAATTGTCAGTGCGTTGCTTATTGTTGCGATGTCGGTTTCTGCTTTTTCGCAGGAAGTTCAGCAAAGTAACTCGCCGTCTCAAGGGGTGGGACTTGGTTCTGCTTTGAATGGTATTATAGCAGTCAGCGAAGAGTTCGTGTATGATGAAAGCAAGATGGTTGCCATTCCGCAAACTAATATTCGGATTCAGCCGCCAGAATATTTCGTGTATAGCGATTCGTTGCCAGGGTTTGTGCATGTTGGAACTATGAGCAGCATACAGGTTGAGGAAGTGGTTGGGACTTCTTACATTTTGATTTCTGAGGCAATGGACTCTGCCTATTTTGCTTCGCAGGGCATGAGGCTGGTATCTGTTGAGCCGGTTGTGATGCACGATGGTAGCGATGCCTTGTTGTTTACTGCCGAAATGAAACTTAAAGGCTTTGTTTTTGAAAGACTTATATTGATGTCGGGCGACTATCATTATACAATGTGGATAAATGCAGGATATATCAAGTTGATGGCAAACAAGATGAGACCTCTCGTCCTGCAAAGTATGTTGACTTCTAAAATTTACGAATAATTATGAAGAAACTATATATTTCATTTGTCATTTTGTTTGTTCTGCTTGCCGCACATACGGTTACGGCACAGGACAACTCAAATGTTTTAAGGCATAACATAAGCTATCATGTCGATTCGGTTGATATGTGGGATGGTGGTGCTGCTACTTTTATCGATTTCGACTATAACCTTATTGACCTTTGTGTTGGTGGTGGCTGTGGCACCGAATATGGTTTGCCTATACATGAAGTGTTTGGTTCGGATGCCTTGGGAATTGTTTTCGACTTTGACTTGTTTATGTACCTGAACTCAACGTTCAGTATGCATGGCTTTTCAAGCGGTTACATCGGTGTTGACTATCCAGTTCAGATAACACTTGATTTCCCTGATCATTATGGATTCGACCATGGAGAAACAACGCCTATCCATTCAACATATACCGTTCAGGACGGCTGGGCTCTTGATACTCATTTCCCGACAGCGGGTACAATTGCCCTTGACCTTGAATACGGGTTTGGTGTCAATATGGCGGTTTCGGTTGAAATGTTGGGTATGACTATAGTTGAAGTGCCTTTTATTCCATCACTTTCATATCCAACAAACCCTGAATTTACATCTCCCGTGCCGCACGATTCCATAGCGGTGCTTTACCTAAATGCTCAGACTGGCCAATATGCTTATCCTTGGATTGATGAGGAGACTGGTATGCCGTATATTGTCTCTGATACATTTGGAAATGGCGACTCTCTTGTTATTCAGATTCCTGATGTTATTGGAATCGGTATTACTGCCGAAATTACTATACCTTACGTTGAAACAACAGACCGTATAGATGGACAGTGCTTGTACGCCGAAGGTGAGGATCCTTGGTTCTATATGCATTGGAATTTGATGCAGTTTCTAAGGTTTATTGGCGACCTTGTCGGTCAGCCCGAAATTGGTCAGATTGTTGACATACTTGAAGGCGACGTGATTGAATATAATATTTATGAAGATTATTACATTACAATTGAATACTACATTCTGCGAGCGTCATTGGAGATGACAATGTCGCTCGTGCAGGATTTTTCTTTCTGTCCCGATATAATGGCGACATTGAGGTTTGCAACTCCGTTGCCTTTCTACGAGCAGGAACCTGGTGGAGATGTGGTGCAGCAAGGCGAGTCTGATAATATTACCTTTAAGGTAAACAACGATTTGTATATTACTTATCCGTGTTATGGGTGGGATTCACTGCAGGT
>JAGCNN010000021.1 GCA_017645925.1 Bacteroidales bacterium | reverse complement strand
TTTGAAGATTTGATTTTCGTTGAATCGCGCCATGACGCGATTTTACAATCGTTGCGAGGAAATTTGTTGTCATTGTTGTTTTTGTTGTCTTTTGATTTTATGATTGAATTGAATCGCGCCGTGGCGCGATTGTACAGTTGTGCGAGATTTGTTGTTTGTTGAATCGCGCCGTGGCGGGATTGTACGATATTGTCTTTTGATTTTATTGGATTTCTGATTGAATCGTTCTGTGGCTGCGGCGTTTCTGAGAGGCAATGAATTGCGCCTGTACGTCAATTATTACGCTGAATTTTTGAATTTACATATATTAATTAAGCTTTTTTATTAGTTTTGCAAAAAAATAAATTCAGTTTAAGATGGAGCAGGAGCAAGATATAAGATGGCAACAGCGCTATGCAAACTACCATAAGGCTTGTCAAAGGCTTATTGCAGTGACAGAAAGCGGAATGACGGTTGAAGATTTGTCGGAATTGGAGCAGGAGGGAATTGTACAGCGTTTTGAATATACCTTTGAACTTGCGTGGAAGGTCATGCAAGATTTGCTGACATATAAGGGCTACGAGTTTATGTCTGGTCCTACTGGAACAATGAAGATGGCTTTTGAGGATGGTCTCATATCCGACCATGATGGATGGCGGCAAATGGCAAAGTCGCGCAACACATTAAGCCACGTATATGATGAAGAAGAGGCTATGGCTATTGTTAGGCTAATTTTCAGTCAATATGCTCCTTTGCTGAAGGCACTGGATGAAAAGTTGTCACAATTTTTACAGGAATAAAAACACTTTGCAATTATGAAATTCGGCTTAAGCGATAGTGTAATATGTGAGTTGCAGGATGTTTTCCGTCGTCATAAGAACATCAGCAAAGTGTTGATTTTCGGTTCAAGGGCGAAAGGCAACTACCGAGAAGGCTCAGACATAGACCTTGCTGCAATAGGTGAAGGTGTGGATTACAGCCAGCTTATCAAAATACTGACTGAAATAGATGACTTGGATTTGCTCTATTCTGTTGATTTACTTGACTATAACAAAATTGTTGACACACCAATCGGAGACCATATAAATCGTGTTGGACAGGTGTTTTATCAATCGGCGTAGATTGCTACGCGGTTTAACTTCGTTGAGGGCTTCGCCGTTCTATGGCTGCGGCGTTTCTGGGGCTAAAGCCGTTTCAATGGCTGACGCCGTTTCAAAGTTTCTGTGCCTGACGGCGTTTATGGTTTCAGGTTTCTATGTTTCACGTTTCTCTGGCTGCGCCGTTTCTGAGACGCAATAAATTGCGCCTGTACGGAGGGGGGAAGCGGGTTCTGGGTTTAACTTCGTTGAGGACTTCGCCGTTCTATGGCTACGGCGTTTCTGTTGGGGCGCAAAATTTTGCGTCTGTACAATCGGCCGTTAGCCTTTCAGCCTTCAAGCCTTTTAGCCTTCTAGTCCCTTACTCCGCCTCTATCTCCTTCCACACGAAAATGTCATTCTTCTCCTTGGGGCGAATGCTGTCGAACCACTTGAAATTCTTGAGATACAACTTGTCGGCAGTTATCTGGTCCATAGGCAGGGCTAAGCCGTCGGGCTTCTCGAAGAACATAATATCCTTTATGGTCTTATCCTCGTAGAATACGCGCATATTGCTGCTAAGAAGCTTATTTTGGGCTATAAACTCGTTTTCCTCCTCGTCCTCTATATAATATATGGTCTGGCAATCGGAATAAAGGTCGGTGCGGTACAACTTCTTGTCCTTCAGGTAGCCGTTGATGTTCTTGCAGTTTATCTGGTTGTAGTAATCGTCCTCGATGTGCTGGCACAGGAACGAAGAGTTTTTCATCACAAACGAATCGGGCTCCTTGTTCACGAACTTTACCGAAATGTATTCGGCGGTGGCCTGCATGTTGTCACTCCACATTATGGGACTGTAGAACAACTCGGCAATGGAGTCGTTGGTGTGGAAGGCTATGGAATCGCAGCGCGCCTGTCCGTCCGACTTGAACGCCAATACCTTATGGAACGCCCGCATCAACTTGAAATCCAATGTGTCGCCTTGCTTTTCGGTAGTAATGAATATGGTGTCGGCGTGAATGAACAGCGAATCTCCATCCATTATGTAGGTTAGCAAAGTGCTGTCGGTCATAAACGCTCTTTCTGGTTCCTCGTAGAAATAGCCGTAGTTACCGCTGGCAATCATATTGTTGGAAGTGTCAATAATTGAAACGTTGCGGAAACCTTCACCGAAACGGATTTTGCGGTCGTAGTAGAGGCTGTCGCCGTAAAGGAAGTTGCTGCCCGACTGCAAACGCGCATTTTGCGTAAGGTTGGCCTCGTCGGTGGTAGTGTTGTAGCGACCATATTCGCAGTACAGGTAGTTCGAGTCGGAAACTATCTCGGTAGGACCGAAAAAGTCAGCAATTTCGGTTTCGGTATTGTACCTTAGCGTGTCGCTTGTAATGGAATAGTCGGGATTTTTCAGCACGACGCCCTCGACGGCATAATAGTCGTAAGTCTCTGTGTAGTAATACCCCCACTGGCTGCGCAGACGGTTGTCGCCGTCGTACATACGTCCTCCCTCGAAGTAGTAGATGAGATTCTTGTCGCGGTCGTAGTCGAGCGAGTCGGTTATGAGGTACGACTTGTTGTGCTGCATAATCACCGAATCGCGCATCTTGGCCATGCGGAGGTCGCCGTCGTATTCGGCGTACTTGCCTATGAGCAGAATGGTGTCGCCCTGCTTGAAACGCACATTGTTGTATGCCTGCACCGAGTTGGTCTCGTCGTAGAAGTAGGCGGAGTCGCAGAACATGTAGATTTCGTCGTGGCGAAAGACCACATCGCCTAGCAGACGCTTTGCCTCTATGCCCGACTTCTTGCTGTATTCCAAGGTGTTTGCGTGAAGAATCTCCACTTTTTTCTGCGCCACTGCAAGCAAGGTCGCAAAAGTGAGCATCAATGTCAGCGCAAACTTGAATTTCATCTCCGGTAAATTTGGTGGAACTTAGTCTTTCACAAGTTCGTCGATGATGTCCTCGATGGAAAGACCTTCGGCTTCGGCCTTGTAGTTCTTCACAACCCTGTGGCGCAGTACAATCTTTGCAACTGCCTGAACATCTTCGATGTCGGGAGAATATTTTCCACCGAGAACAGCCACGGTCTTTGCGCCTATGACAAGGTATTGCGAAGCACGTGGACCAGCACCCCAATGTATGAACTTGCGTGTGATTTCGGGTGCAATCTCCGAATCGGGGCGAGTCTTGTTGACGAGGCGAACTGCATATTCGAGTACATTGTCGTTGATTGGAATCTTGCGGATAAGGTTCTGGAAATAAATGATTTCCTCGGCACTCAGAATCTGCTTAATTTCGAAATTCTTGTCGGCAGTGGTGTTCTTCACTATGCGGATTTCGTCGTCAAGGCTCGGGTAGCCGACATTTATGTTGAACATAAAACGGTCGAGCTG
>JAGCNN010000169.1 GCA_017645925.1 Bacteroidales bacterium | reverse complement strand
ATGTCGAAGAACCTATATTTTTTCAACCTAAATGGCTGATGTACTTGAAAATAGAAACAAATTGAACGCATATCTTATTTTTTAATATCCACAAACACTTTTATAAACCTCGTTAACATAATAAGCCGAATTTTCCCATCTGAGATTTTCAACTTCCTGCTTACCATATTTCTTGAACATCTGCGACAACGCATCGTAGTGCAACATTCCGAAAATCGAATCAGCCAGCTCGTCAACATCCCAGAACTCGACCTTAATGGCATGTTTAAGAACCTCTGCCACACCCGACTGCTTCGAAATTATTACGGGCACATCCGACATCATTGCCTCAAGCGGTGAAATACCAAACGGCTCGCTTACCGACGGCATCACATACACATCGCTCATGCCAAACATTTCGTAAACCTCATTGCCTTTAAGGAAACCTGCGAAATGGAACTTTGTTGCAATTCCGAGCTGAGCTACACGGCGCACCATCTTGTTGAGCATATCACCACTGCCAGCCATCACGAAACGCACATTCGGGTCGCGGTCGATGACCTTTTTTGCCGCTTCGATGAAATAGTCGGGACCTTTCTGGAAAGTAACACGGCCAAGGAATGTAACAACCTTCTCGCGGAAGCCCTTGTGCAAGGTAAATTCGGGCAGCGACATCGGCTCCACCGAATTATGAACGGTCACAACCTTATCGGGACTAATGCCGTAGCGGTTGATGACGATATTCCTTGTCAAGTTGCTGACGGCAATAACCCTGTCGGCAGCCTCCATGCCTGCACGCTCGATGTCGTAAACATGCTGGTTGACGTGCTCGCCACTGCGGTCGAATTCGGTAGCATGGATATGCACCACCAAAGGCTTTCCCGAAACCTTCTTTGCAGCAACGCCGGCAAAATATGTCAGCCAATCGTGCGCGTGAATGACATCAAAATCGTTGTGTGCCGCTATATGCGCAGCAATCAGCGCGTAACGCGAAACCTCATCGTACAGATTAGGACCGTAAGAACCAGAGAAGGTGTATTTGGTATTAAGGAAACTCTCGGAAATCTTAACGCCAGGAATGTTCGATTCGTACATCCTTGCGAAATCCTCGGGGTCCATATAAGGCACAAGGCGCGAACCAACCTCGATGTAGCGGAAATTCTTCCACACCTTGGTTTCCTTGACATCCTTTTCGGTAATTACAGCATCGCTGGCATTGCGTATCGACACATAGTTCTGATCCTCGTCACCGTAAGCCTTCGGCACCACAAAAATTATCTCGGTACCGAAATGCGAAAGTCCTTTGGTAAGCCCATAGCAGGCCGTACCGAGACCACCGGTAATATGAGGAGGAAACTCCCAGCCGAACATCAAAACTTTCATTGGCGTATATTTTTTACTTAATCAATTATATTCTTAATTCTAATTATTTTCAATTAATACAGGACGAACAGACAATCCATAACAGCGAGAAATGTGATGCAGATAACAATACTCTGAATTAAACCTGAGACATATTGCTTCGGGATTAAAAGTACTTGTAAAGAGAGAACTGGACCAATAGTAGCCGTAACCACTAACACCCATACCCGCATAAGAACAATCCGCAGATGGCATAAAAATGCTATTGCCATTAGGTCCTACGAAAAGTTTCCCGTCTATTCCATTTTGATTCGTCCATATTACAGTACAATTGTTTTGCAACTCGTCAAATTCCTCGGCTGTAGGTATTCTCCAACTTGCGCCCCAATTTGCAGTTGCAGCGTCATCGGTGGATTCAAGAATGGTAATGCCATCTTGACCTGTATATTTAGTTAAGTGTATACCATCTTCATCATAATATGTGTAAGTATCTCGAACATAACTTTCCTTTGTTGCCGTTTCTCCCCAAGCAAAATAGTCGCCATAACCTTCTGGCGTATCTGCTCCTACATTGCAAGTTGCCCATTTTGTTCCACTTGGCAAGCCAAGATCAACCCAGTCGTGTCCATTTGATTGACCACGCGTAATTTTTTCCCATTGTGCATACAATGTCATATCAGCAGTTGCGGTTATTGTCTGCCCATCGGTGTAAGATGCTCCACTACCACCCTGAACCGTATTCCAACCGCTAAATGTGTAGCCATCGTAAGTAAACGCATTGCGTGAAAGTGCTTGCGCCTCGCCCTCGGTGAAAGTCTGTGCTTCCATTGTGCCAGTTCCGCCGTTTGCATTAAATGTTACAATGTATGTTTCATGCTTCTTACACCCACTTATTAACAATAACAACATACATGTTATTGCTAACGGAAAGATATATTTTCTAATATTATTCATTTTCAATATTTTTTACTTGTCATACTTCTTTATCAGCGACAAAATTCTCAGCACCTCGGCAACGCTCCACGCCTGCGCTATTGCACCGCGCGGATTGTATGGCGGGTCACCATCGTAAATTTCCGAAATGCTGCCGATTCCTGCAATTGTCATATCTTCCTCGAAACCGTATGCAATCTTCTTTACCAAAGGCAAAGCCTGCTTGTCGTATACGCAGAGCAAACCCTCGCAGAAATGACCTAGCAACCAAGGCCATACAGTTCCCTGATGGTATGCCGAATCGCGCTGTTCCTGATTGCCAAAGTAAACGCCCTTATAGTCAGGTGAATCGGGAGACAAGGTACGCAAACCCTTAGGCGTAAGCAACATCGACTTCACCTTTTCCAATGCAGATGCAGCCATATCGGTTGTAACCATAGTGTATGGCAACGAGCAAGCGAAAATCTGGTTTGGACGCACCGAGAAGTCGGCAGTATCGTATGTTGCAACATCGGCGAAATAGCCAAGGTCAGCATTCCAGAATGTCTGCAAGAACGAATTCTTAGTCCTTTCGGGAATATCTTTCCACCTATCGATGAATTCGGCATCACCACAAGCAGATGCCAGTTCCAGCGAGAACATTATAGCATTGTACCACAGAGCATTTATCTCAACGGCAAATCCCATTCGCGGAGTTACAGGCCGTCCGTTCACCACGGCGTCCATCCAAGTGAGAGCCTTGCCCTGAGTTCCCTGCCATATAAGGCCATTGTCGTGCATCTTTATGTTGAAACTTGTGCCGTTGCGATAAGCATCAAGCACCGATTTCATCTTCTTGCCGTAAAGCTGCCAAATCTGTTTGCGGTCTGGAAGCACATTGGCATACTCGTGCAAAGCCCAGAAGTACCACAACGGAGCATCAACAGAGTTGAGTGCAGCATCGTCGCCAGCACCAATATTCGGGAACAGACCGTTCTTCATTTCCGACGACATTGTATCGAGCACTTCGCGGCAAGCCTTTGCATTACCTGCGTGAAGCGTAAGTCCTGGCAACGAGATGAAAGTATCGCGACCCCAGCGACCGAACCACGGATAGCCAGCCACGATTTCGGTCTTGCCATTGCGCTTGCATATAAACTGCTGTGCGGCACTGCGCAGACATTCCTCGTAATTGTTGCGAGGCGAACGCTTTGCCAGTTCTGTGTTGAACTTACGCGATATGCTTGAAGGTGACATTTCACTCAATGCAGCTGTAAAAATCACCGATTCGCCTTTTTTTATCGGCACTTCGAAATAGCCTGGCACATACAAGTCCTCGCGATAGTCGTAGCCACGTTCCTGCTCCTCGACGTACTCCATATTGTAGTACCAGTCTGGCACATGAACGTATTCGCACTTCTTCGACAACTGCATATACAGATACTTGTACGAATCGTACATTCTCAACTTAATGCCGTTTTCTACAGGAATATATTTAGTGTTGACGAAGAAATTAGCCTTGCTCAATTTATGCACATTGCGGAAAGCCAGGAAAGGCTGGAAACGCAACTTTGTTTCGGTATTAGACTCTAACAAAGTGTATTTCAACATAATGCGATCATCATCGCTAAGAATTCTTTCCATTTTCAACAACGCACCACCAACGCGATATATGAAATACGGAATTGTTTCTATCTGGAAATCGCGCAGATACTTGTGTCCCTTGGGGAAATACACACCGTCGGGATACTTGTGAACGCCAAGGTGGAACACCTCATCGTGCTGCACCACCGACAGGTCGAGCGATGAAATAAGTATATGGTTGTCGCCATCAATGTCTTCCATCGGGCAGATGAACAGACCGTGGTATTTTCTTGTGTTACAATTTATTATGGTGGAACTTGCATACGCACCGCTTCGGCTTGTGCGGATAAGTTCGCGCTTGAGCGAATACTCAAGATTTACCAGTTGGTTCTTGTCAAAACTAATATATCCCATAAGCTAAAAAGTTGTCCTACAAAGGTACAGAAAAAATATTTCTTTAACAAATATTTTTCTAAAATTTTTACAACTTTTCAACAACACAAAGCAAAACCAACTTTTAGTCTAAAATACAGCTTGAATCAGGTTTTCTTGGTGCAAATCACAGAAGCAGATTAGCAATAAAAGCCACCTCAATTCAACTTGACGTTTGTAAGAGTTATTACTTGTGGCTCGAAGTTAGAACCTTCAATGCTAATCTTTATATTTCCATGCAAAGGTCGGGGCAATTGGCAAGGCACTTCAAATGTTTTTGTAGAACTTTCAGGAAGCTCCTCCAATTCGATAACATGCTGATAATATTGAGTTTCTGAATCACGGAAAGGTTCAAGCGTAATACGCATCGACATGCCTTTCGTCTGTCCTGGTCCCAAATTCTCAACTATGCACTTCATGTAAACATTAACATTTTTGTCTGTTGCATAATATGAAGCGGAACTATAACCATATTCCATCACGTTCACTTTTGGCTTATGCACCAGCGGAATCAGGTGAACCCTAGTGGACCTATATTCATCGGGAATTTGCCCTATCGCCCATCCTGTATTTGTAGTTTCGAGATAATAATATCTGGAGCCATTGTATTCATAATAACTACCTTGCAAATTTTCGGAACTTTTTACAGCAAGAGCAAGATGGCTAGGCAATTCCACAAACAACACATCATATCCCATCTCATGCATTATGGCAGCCGCCAATATTGCCATGTCCTCACAATCGCCAATACCATCAACCAAGGTTTCGACAGGATAACGCACATAATTTTCCTCATGCTTTGAGACAATGTCGGTCACATATCGCAACGACTGAACAAAAGCAATCACATTGAGAACGTTTTTGTAGTCGGAAAAACCATTTCGCCGACCGCCTTCCCTGAACGACTGAACCAAATTCCTTATGCAGTCCCTGTCGAAATCGGAAAGTGCGTAATGGACACAATCGTCCCCATAATGTGTACGCTGCCTGTAAAGGTCGTATAAGGCAACAGGAATATTCAAGTTACACGACCACTGCTCGTTCTCATATTTCCATGTATGCTGAATCTTGTAGTAATCGCCAACCCTTGTAACAGAATGAGAAAACAACGATACTGAAACCGACATGAGCAACATCAGCAAAAGCGGCAATCGTTTTACTCTCAAAACCATATTCATAATTATCTTACGCACTGATATACAAAGGTAGAGAATAATATTTTACAAAAGAAAGTTTTTACGAAAAAAAATTGAACCCCATCCCATGAAAGCAAATTTCATAATCCTCGATAACGGATAGCTTCCGCGCCTCAGTCTATTCATTTTGCCATTTCGCCATTTTTCAATATCTTTGCCCCGAATTTGAATCGAGGCTTTGATTGCGATGAAACGCACTATCATATTATTATTGGCGGCGATATGCTTGCTGACATCGTGCAACAGCAAGACGGGAAACGAAAACACAGAAACTCCTGAATGTGAAAACGTTCCGCAAACGCAAATAGTTGACGAGTCAACAATACCTCTTCCCGACACCTCCTACCCTTCCATCTCAAACCTCAAATACGACATTACAATCTTTGACACCATAACTTCTGGCGAACTTTCCAACATTGAAGATGCATACAAAGAAACTCCCGGTATTTTCACATTCCGAGGAAACTCGCTGCGAAACGCCCCCTTATGTGGGCACATCGACAGCATTCCCACCGACATTGACATTGACTGGACTTTTGTCACTGGATTCGACACCGTAAAAACAAGTTTCGGACAATGGGGAGGCGGCACAGGCTGGACAGGACAACCGCTTTATGTGGAATGGAGCGACAGCATGATGCAAAAATTTCGTGAGGAAAATGATTCGCTGACAGATAATTTTGACAGCAAGGAAATCATTGTCAGTTCGCTGTGCGGAAAGCTGTATTTCATCAACTACGAAACTGGTAAAATTTCACGCAAGCAAATAGATGTGCTGAACCCAATAAAAGGCACAGCCATGCTCGACCCCGACCTCAACGGCAACCTCTACATCGGACAGGGCATTCCTCGCCAACGACCAATAGGCGCAATGGTGGTTGACCTTTTCGAGCACAAGATTTCCAACTTTTTCCCCGAAGACGCTAACGCATGGCGCAACTGGAGCGCATACGACGCTTCTCCGCTTGTGGTTGGCGGATTTCTTTTCCGCATCGGTGAAAACGGAACCATTTACAAATATACACGTGAAAAAGGGAAAATCTCACTTCATTCGACTTTGCGCTACAGAAAAAACGATGACAGTGCAGGCGGAATGGAATCATCAATGGCGGTTTACAAAAACTATGGCTACACAACCGACAACCACGGCAATATATTGTGTATCAACCTAAACAATCTAAAGCCAGTATGGCATTACGACAACCACGACGACACCGATGCCACTCCTGTCCTTGAAATAAAAGAAGGAATACCTTACCTTTATTCTGGTTGCGAAATCGACAGGCAAGGCGCAGAAGGGTTCTCGTACATTGTCAAGCTTAATGCCTTGACAGGAGAAAAAGTATGGGAACAAAAGTTTGAGTGCAAAAAAATGTGGCTCGGCGAAAAACATTTCGATGGCGGAATGTACTCCACAATGCTACTCGGCACTGGCGACTGCTCAGACTTGATTTTCACAAACATCTGCACCAACGACCCGCCAGCAGCCGGAATTTTCTGCGCACTGAAAAAAGAAACAGGAGAAATCGCCTACACAAAGAAACTTGAACACTACGCATGGTCATCACCTGTGGCAATCACAAACAACTACGGCAAAATGTTCGTACTGACATTCGACTGCGTAGGGCACGCATACATAATTGATGGAAAAACTGGAGAATTTTTAGTAACAAAACTTATAGGAATCAACTTCGAGTCATCTCCGATAATCATTGGCAACAGCGTGGTTGTCGGGTCAAGAGGTTATAACATTTATAAACTTTCAATCAAATGAAAAAGATAATCGTTGCAATACTGATACTCATTCCGTTTTATGCAAGTTCGCAAAAGCTGATAGCCAATCGCGACTCGGTGGAAGGAAGCTACAATTTCTGGGTATATCTGCCTGAATGTTACGATTCTATAAACGCAACCACACCTACGGTTCTTTTCCTGCACGGACGTAGCCTCTGTGGCAGAAACCTCTCAATGGTACGCCGCTACGGACCGCTTGACGCACTTCTTATGGGACGAAAAATAAACGCTGTGGTAGTAGCTCCGCAAAACCCTGGCACCGCATGGAATCCCGAAAAGATAATGAAGATAATAGACTGGACAACAGAAAAATACCACACCGATACCAATAGGCTTTATGTACTTGGAATGAGTCTCGGCGGCTACGGCACAATCGACTTCACCGGCACCTACCCCGACAAGGTTGCAGCAGCGATGGCACTTTGCGGCGGCGGAACGTTAAAAGAGTACTGCGGTCTCAACGAAGTCCCTCTGTGGATAATGCATGGCACAGCCGACAAAGCCGTTGGAGTAAGCCAGTCGCAGGCGGTAGTTGACAAGATGATTGAGTGTGGCGACACATCGCGCCTGATTTTCGACAGGCTAAGCGGTGTAAACCACAGCCGATTAGCAAGGATGTTCTACCTGCCAGACACTTACGAATGGCTGTTCTCGCACTCGCTCGCCGACTCGGCAAGGCAAGTAAACAGAAACATTCCCATCGACAACGCCACGATGGAACTTGCGTACAAAAACTTGGACAAGAGCAGCAACCATTTCACTGTCATAGACCCAAATCCACAGGCATATTCGTATGTTCCAGACGATCCAAACGCCGAATACTACGTAATAAAGAAAGGCGATACGCTGAGCCACGTTGCTAGGATGTATCATACCTCGGTTGCAAAACTCTGCCAGATAAACCACATTTCCGAAACAAGCATATTGCAAATCGGACAGAAAATTTATTTGAAATAGAGGTTTTATTCCCTACACTCGGTCAAATCAGCAATTATTTCTCTGATAGACCTAATTTTGTGGACATGCTCGATTGCAACCCCAGCACACCAGACTGTCTTGTATGTAGCTTTGAAAGCTGAGTTGTAGAGCTTTTTCATTCCAGCCTTCATCATTACAGATTTTGCGAATTTTTTTAGCACAGAATTGCCATTTACAAGCCGTTCCCAAATGTTGGGCTTATTGCCAATTTGCTGTAGGTATAGCGTATTTATTACAGCAGTAGGGCTACCAGAAAGCTTCCTTGTCAAAACAATGTCTTTTGCGCCATATTCCACAACTGCCTTTTTGTACTCGTCAGAAACCTTGCATTCCTCGCTCGCAATGAATATTGTACCTACAGAAACACCAGCCGCACCCATCATAATCGCCTCGTCAACATCCTGTTTACTGGCAATTCCACCAGCATATATAACAGGAATCTTACAATTGGCAACTAGTTCGGGCATAAGCTTTTCGGGCATATAAATTCCAGAATGACCGCCGGCCTTCGAGTTGACAGCAATAATAGCATCAGCTCCAAACGATTCCACTTTTTGTGCAAAATTCAAGTCAACAACATCACAGAACACCTTGATTCCATTTGCATGCGCCATTTCGATTGCCTGTTTAGGATTACCGAGCGATGTTATAATAAAAGCCGGTTTGGCACTTATGATTTCGGCAAGCTGATGCTTGTAACGGGTATTTGATTTGTTCACTACCAAGTTGATACCGAATGGCTTAGATGATTTCTGCTTTATATTGGCAATAGCGCTTGCGAGTTCTCCATTTTTTCTGTAATTGGCAGCAGGAATGGCCGCTGTAATGCCACATTCAAGCGCTGCAACAACCATATCTCCGTTGCTGACCAGAAACATCGGAGCCATGATAATCGGATGCTCTATATGCAGTATGTCGCATAATGTTGCCATCTCTATAATTGCAATGTATTGTCGTTTTCGTTTGCTTCGAAATATTCATCAACCAGCAATTTTTCGCCAGTTGCGGCAGCAACAGCAAGCTGGTCGCAACGGTTGTTGTACTGATTATCAGCATGTCCCTTTACCCACACAAACTTCACCTTGTGCTGCTTGTATATTCTTATAAACCTTACCCACAGGTCGGGATTCTTGACATTCTTAAAATTTTTCTTCACCCATCCTGCCAGCCAATTCTGGTTGACAGCATCGGAAACATACTTGGAATCGGTGTAAAGCGTTACAATCGAATTAGGGATTTTGAGCATTTCAAGAGCCGTAATTACGCCCAGCAGTTCCATGCGATTGTTGGTTGTACGACGAAAACCACACGCAACATCCTTGCGATATTGCCCGCACATAAGCACAATGCCAAATCCACCCGGACCGGGATTCCCTCGCGACGAACCATCAGTGTAGATGGTTATTACAGGCGGCTGCTGTGTTGGGTTTGCATCTGCCATTTATCTTGCGATGAGAACCTTTTCGGTTACGCTATGTCCGTCAATGTTCATCTTTACGAAATACAGGCCTTCGCTAAAGCTGCTAACATTGATTTCGATGTTGCTTTCGCTGCTGTTGCAATTTTGGGTAGCAACCTTTCTGCCAAGCATATCGTAAATGTCAACGGTAATGTCCTTGCCATATTCCACCGAACCGAGGTCAATATTGACAATACTGCTTGCCGGATTAGGATAGATGCTTATTTCGTGGTCGGCAGCATAGTCCTCAATATCAACTATGCATGTTACTGGACGAATGGCAGTTGAAGTTCTGATACCAAATTTTTCGTATGCAGTACTCCATGATTCACCGCTGCTTACATACAAGGTATTGGTACCGGAACCAGACCTGCTTGGAGCAATGCTAACCACAAACCAGTCGCCTTCGCCATTTGAATTTGTACCGTTATAGTTTATCTTGTAACCAGCATAAAATGGTCCATTTACCTTAACTGGCTCGTTGAATTCCACGACATAATTGTAGTTTTCGGGAATGTCGCGCAACAATATCTTTTTCTCGGCAAGAACAGAATCGGGATACAGCGAATTACCATCCCAAATGTAGAACGTAACATAAGAGTTGTACGAACCAGCTTGCGACTTGAAAACAGGGACAATTATTGCTTCAACCTGCTCGAATGAATACTGATTGAACTTATCGGCGTAAGTCTTGATTCTCTGTCCATTATGACCGCCAATATATCCCCACGAACCAGTTACAGCTGGGCTTGTTGGAATTTCGTTGGGACGAATGTTGGTAATAGTGTCGCAGTACAGCGGAATTGGACCTGAAAATACCATGATGTAGTCTTCCTTAAGGACAGAAGTAACTCCGCATTCATTTGAAACAGAATGGAATACATCATAGAAACCTGCTGCATTGTATTCTATACCATTAATAATATTAGCCGTTGCTGCCGTATTTGGATAACCGCCTTCAAATTCCCATGTCCAAGCAGTAGGATTGTTGGTGGACTTATCCTCAAAGTAAACCTTTGTGCCAGAACGTATAAGACGTGGCGAAGCAACAAATTCAGCCTCCGGAATTGCAACGCAAGGATCAGCTTCGGCAACGACAATGTAATTTTCACGGCGCAAAGTATCGATACCCATGTTGCTTTCGATTACAAGTTCCACATCGTATGAACCAGGCATCGGGAACATTATGCCGGTAGGATTCTTGGCATTGGAAGTTGTTGGTACTGCGCCTTCGAAGAACCAGTGCCAGATGTATGGATTTCCCAAGCTTCGGTCGGTAAAGTTGACAGCATCTCCAGGAGCAATGTAAGTTCTATCGACCATAAAGTTAGCTTCAGGTCTAACTGTTGCCTGAGGAACAACGTTGATGTAAAGATTTCGGGTTTCCGTATCGCTGTTGCCATTCATGTCAGTAACGGTAAGCTCAACATTGTACTGTCCTACATGCGGATATGAGATTGGAGTCGGGCGTTCCTCAGACGATGACGACGGCAATCCGCCTTCGAATGTCCACTGGTAGGAAGCGAAAGGACCATTTTGCGACAAGCTGGTGAACTGCACTACACCGTTTTCGGGAATCGTCGTATAGTTGGCGGTAAAATCAGCTATCGGCGTTTCGTTATTGGGAAGCACTGTAACACACTCGGTTACAACTTCCGTATTGACCATTGCTCCATTCTGCACCTCAAGGATTACCGTATATACACCCGGATGATAATAACAGATATTCTGCGGATGCTGCTCCGTGGATGTTGGTGTTTGCGCACCTTCGAAAGTCCACAGCCAATGCGTTGGATTTCCCGTTGTCATATCGGTAAAATAAACGCACTCGCCAGCTGTAATTTCGTAAGATGAAACCAAAAACTGAGCATCAAGTCCAGCCCTATCATTATCTTTTTGCGCAAAAATATTGCTGCTTAACAGTACTGCAAAAATTGTTATTGCTGTAATTTTCAATACATTCTTCATCTGCGATAAATTTTTGTAAACGAAAACAAAATATCAAATTGCAAAGATAAAATTTTATTTAGAAACCAAATCTATTTTTACAATGAATTGTGAACAAAAGAATAAACAATTGATAGTAGCGGTGCAATGCTTTGCGCCGCTACTATTTTTGACAGACGAAATCAAGATTTGAATATGTTCCTGTTGAGATTGTTTGAGATGATTTTTTACGCCTTGCCTTAAATCAAAAAACGCAAACAAAAAATCCTAAGATTGAATTATCTTTGCGCCATGAAGATTGGTTCTGCCCTTTGCAGCAGAATCGTTTATGTAATGTTTTTATGCAGAACAAGTTACTTGATGAAGCGATACAGCAGTTCATGTCGCTGCCTGGAATTGGACGCAAGACGGCACAGCGTTTTGTGCTTCACCTTTTGCGGAAACCTCTCGAAGATGTTACCAATTTCACCGAAACCATCCAGCGAATGAAAACGGACACAAAATTTTGCCACGTATGCAACAATATTTCCGAAAATGACATTTGCGAAGTGTGCGCCAATTCCCATCGCGACCATTCAACAATATGCGTAGTCGAAAACATCAACGATGTGATGGCAATTGAAGCGACAGCTCAATACAATGGTGTTTATCACGTACTTGGCGGTGTAATTTCGCCTATGGACGGCGTAAGTCCCAGCGACCTGCACATTTCCGACCTTGTCAGCCGAGCTATGTCTGACGATGTTGCCGAAATAATATTGGCATTGCCGACCACCATGGAAGGCGAAACTACCAATTTCTTCATTAACAAGAAATTGCAACAAACAGGCGTAAAGGTTTCGGTAATTGCAAAGGGCATAGCCGTGGGCGAGGAACTTCAGTACACCGATGAAATAACCCTCTCTCAAGCAATCAAGAACAGGAAACCATTTGAGTAAATCAACAATTTGGAACAATTTTTGAGAAAGCGAACCTGCTAATTTAATTTTTGGAGGAATAGATATGAAAGCGAAAGTAATAGCGATTGCACTTGCAATCTTTTCGATGACAGTGATGCCTTTTGTTGCATCGGGACAGGAACAGGATTCTATAACTAGCAAAATTTATATGCAAGAACCAGAAACTAGCACTTACTCATTTGATATGGCACCACGAAATGAAATCTCAATCAGCGCTGGAACAATATCTGGATTTGGTGCTTTTTTCGATTTTTTCAAAGTTATTTTTGAAGGTATTGGAAATGGAATATCAAAAAAGAATACCGATACAAAATTCATTGGCACATACGGCATTGACTACTATTATCAAGTCAATCCATGGTTCCGCCCGGGAGCAAAATTTGTTTACGAAGGTCTCAAAACAACCGTCAGCGACAGTACAGGAATAGTGAACCAATACAACACTTCTACCATTTCGCTGATGGCAAGCGTACAATTTACCTACCTTAACAAAAAATATGTAAAGCTGTATTCTGGCATAGACCTAGGCGTAACCAACATTTCCGACAACAACAAGAACTCTTCAGTTTCTTCAACAATCCTTGGTGCAAACATTACACTCATAGGTATCCGTGTTGGCAACGACTACATTTTCGGAGTTGTAGAAACAAACATAGGCATGGATGCTTTGATAAAAGCGGGATTTGGAGTCCGATTTTAAAGCACAAAAAAAATGGCGGTTTTCGACCGCCATTTTTTTGTTAATAACATTCATTTACTGATTTCCTAAAATTATTGGCATTCCGTCGCTGCCGCCAATTATTACGGTCTTTGAGTTCTGCGACTCCGAAAGTTTCAAAGTAGCCTCAATGCCACGCATCTTCAACAGGTTTGGTGTCAAACTCTGGTTAATGATGTTGTTTGCACGGGCTTCGCCCTCGGCTTCGATGCGCTTACGGTCGGCCTCCTGCTTTTCCTTTTCAAGCTTAAACTGGTAAGCAAGTGCCTCCTGTTCCTGCTGCAACTTGTTCTCGATAGCATTTTTGATTTGCGGTGGCAGGTTGATTGAACGAATAAGCACTGCCTTGGTCTCTACCGAATTGTCCTGAAGCTTCTTGGTGGTCATGTCAACAATCTGCTGCTCAACCTCTGCACGGCGCGTAGAGTAGATTTCCTCTGCTGTAAAGTTACCCATCACCTGACGAACAGTAGAACGGACTTCTGGAATAATAAGCTGATTTACATAATCTTCACCAAACTGCTGATGAAGAATCGGAAGTCTTCGCGGAATCGGGTTGAAACGCACCGAAATTTCAACGTTGATGGAAAGACCGTTCTTGTCGAGGACATCAAGAGTCTCCTCGGTTTTACGTTCCTTTACGTTGTAGATTATAAGTTCGTTCCATGGAGCCACTACATTGAAACCCGGTTCATAGACATTGACAGTGTCAAGACCAGAACTAAATGGACGGAAAACTATTGCTCTTTCGCCCGGATCAACGATATAAAACATTGAACCTCCAAAAATTATTAGCAGTACAATACATACTGCTGCCGAAATAATGATACCTCTGTACTTTTTCATAAAAATTATCTTTAATTATTTGTTGTTTAATTTTTCTTCTTCAGCCACGTAACTTTCTATGTTCCTTTTTCTTGACGAAAACTTAATTGCAAGTTTCACTATCCTTTTGCCAGAGTCCAGATGTGCCTTTGCGTAACGGCGATTCATTATCTGTTTCTTTGCTGCATTTACCGACCTATTATGCTTTATTTCAATGACATAAATCGTATTCGGCATCTTTAACACCAAGTCGGCCTTGCCCAGTGCAGTTTCCTGATTGGCTGCAATGTCGGCACCAAAAGAAGTCAAAACTGTATAAAGGATTGAATGATAATGCAATTCATTCGCTTTATCATTATTCATCGAAAATGGGAAGCCATCAAAAAAGATTTTCAGATGTTTGATGAATTCATCTATATCATCAGTTTGCATAAAATCCACGTATGCAGTACGCAAAGCAATGCTGTCGTTTTCCTTATAGTAATTTCTGAACAAAGAATCGGCAAGCGCAGTGCGGACTTCTCCGTTTGGATAGCCCAAAGTGTAGATTCCCATTACATCAGTTCCCACAAAATATGACCTGTAGTCCTTGATAGTCAAGTATCCGGACTGGAAAAGGAAGGGAATCAAATCTGTAACTTTTTCTACAGGCTGATTAAAACGCGAAGCCGCACATTCCGTATTGTCAAAGTCCTCCATTTTTAGGTCGAACTTGCTGATAAGTTTCAGTAGCGAAGTCGGTGTTCCCGAATCAAACCAGTAGTCATTCGGCATTTTGTCATTCAAGGCATTAATCACAGAATACGGATTAAACACATCTTGCATTTCTGTAGAAAAATGATAACCATCATATTTGAACTTGAATACCTGCAATGTCTGTTCAAAAGTAAGATTGTTCTTGTCGGCAAAATCTTGAAGGCCAACTTTCAACTGTGTAAAAAGTTCATCCTTTGAAATTCCGCAAATTGCTTCAAAATCAGGCATTAATGATATGTCTTTCAAGTTGTTCAGCGCAGAGAAAATTGACATCTGCGAGAATTTTGTTATGCCGGTGATGAAAACGAATCGAATATATGAGTCTAGTTTTTTGAGAGGTGAAAACAAATCGGTCATCACAGTGCGTATCTGACTTTGAAGTACATCGTTGTCAATGGCATTTAACATTGTGGCATCGTATTCGTCGAGAATTACAACTGCTTTCTGCCCGAATTTCTTGGTTGCTGATTTTATTATATTGGAGAAACGGGCACTTAAGCCCTCTGCTATATTTTCAACTTCAAATGCTTTTTCATATTCATTTAACGATATGCTTATTGATTCCTTAATGCTGTCAATGTCGTTGCTTTTGTTGTCGCTGAAATCCAGATGTATCACAGGATATTTCACCCAGTCCTTTTCCAGTTCCGCCATCTGCAGACCGTTGAACATATCCTTGTTGCCTTCGAAATATTCCTTCAGGGTACTGCACAGCAACGATTTGCCGAAACGCCGAGGCCGCGAAAGAAATACATATTCGTATTCTTTAACCATCTTGTAAACCAAGGCGGTTTTATCAACATATACATAATTGCCTTCAACAATCTTGCTGAAAGTTTGTGTTCCAATCGGGTATCTGCGCGTTTCCATAAACAGAAATTTATGGCAAAAATAAAACTTATTTACGATTTGGGATTTACGATTGACGATTTTTTTGAGATGACAGCTTTGCATCGTTAAATTCCATGGCGCAAATCATTGAGTATCTTGCTAGGATGCAATCTTAAAAATGGGAACGGCGTGTATATTTTAAGGATTAGTGACGAAAGCGGTTTGCTAATAACTATTTGTTATTCAAATCTTTAGGACTGACACATACTATAGGCACATTAGCCTTCTTGATAAGTTCGGTTGCCATACTTCCGACAAAAAATTTCTGGAGCTTGGTTTCCTGATGTGTCATTATTATTATAGCGCTTGCATTTATGTCGTCAGCAAAGTCGTTTACAGCATTGGCCATCGACTCCACATTTGCCTCGGTTTGCAGGAGATGAGTTTCACATTCTATTTGCAGTTTGTCGAAAATTGCCTTCACCTCCCCCATTTTTTCTTCCAGCTGCATCAACAGCTCCTTGTCGTGCGAGCCTGTTGCCGAAACAGCATAGACCTTTGATGCATAAATCTTTGCTATTTTCACAGCGAGGTCAACCTTTTGCTTTGTCTCCTTGGTGAGGTCAACGGGAAGCACTATCCTATCGCATCCAACCTTGTCAAAACGACCAGCAAAAACTACCAAAGGGCACGAAATCTTATCAATCAGTTTCAATGTTATCGACTTGTTGTGATCGTTGCGAGCAGCATCACTGCCAATGAACAAGAAATCAGGTTCAATTTCCTTTTCCACCTTTACAATAGTCTGGTTAACTGGACCATATTCGATTCGAGTATGCACTTTCCGCCTAATGTTACTTCCGTATTCGTCAAGCAGGTTAAGAACTTGATTTTGTATTACATCTATCTCAAGGTCAAGGTTTTCGCGTCTGCTTCTCAACGGAATTACGTGCAGAAGATAAACATCGCCATTAGTTCTTTCGGCAAAATTTATGCTCTGCCTATAGGCTATGTTTGCCCTGCTTGAAAAATTTGTTGGAACAAGTATTACATTCTTTGACATAAAAAAGCAGTTGCTTATATTTGTTTTCTAAAAATTATGTAATTTTACATCTTGACAAAAATACAACTTTTTTCGGAAATGAAACAAATAGAAGCATCAGAATTAATTGTTAATGCAGACGGCAGCATTTTCCACCTTCATCTTTTGCCCGAACAGCTTGCCGATGACGTAATACTTGTCGGCGACCCAGGACGTGTAGCTCTGGTAACCAAACATTTCGACAATATAGAATGTAAGGTTCAAAACCGCGAGTTTATCACCCACACAGGCACATACAAGGGTAAACGAATTACTGTTCTTGCAACAGGAATCGGCACCGACAACATCGACATTGTAATGAACGAGCTTGACGCCCTTGCAAACATCGACCTCAAGAAACGCGTTATCAAAGAGAATCACCGCACATTGAACCTGCTTCGCATTGGCACTTCGGGAGGCTTGCAGGAAGACATGGCTATCGGCACTTTCCTACTTACCGAAACAGCCATCGGATTTGACGGGCTTCTCAACTTCTACCGCCGCCGCGATGAAGCATGCAACTTGGACATGGAAGAAAAATTCATAAAACATACGTCGTGGAATCCTCGGTTGGCATCACCATATTTCGTTGATGGTTCCGAATTCATACTCAACAAGTTCGGAAAAGAGTTTCGCCATGGCATAACAATTTCAGCACCCGGCTTCTACGGTCCGCAAGGTCGAGAATTGCGCCTCGAAATACAAGACCGCGAGATAAATGACAAAATCCGCAGTTTCCGCTACAATGGACGATATATAACAAACTATGAAATGGAAAGTTCGGCAATTTTCGGACTGTCGCGGCTGCTAGGACACAATGCTGGCACCGTTTGCCTTATCATTGCCAACCGCTACGCAAAGCAATTTGCAAAGGACGCAGCATCAATGATGGAAGAAATGATAGAAAAGGTGCTGGAAACAATATAATACAACACATCATACCAAAGAAAAAACGGCTGCCTTCACGACAGCCGTTTTCGTATCTAAATGACAGACTAATGTTTCCTTTTTTATCCGCATTTTGAATATCCGCAGCTGGTACATTTCACGCAGCCATCCTGATATACCAATGTGCCTTTCTGTCCGCAGCTTGGGCATTTCTGCGAATTGTCAACGCTGGTGCCGTTTGGAATATAACGCTTCAATGCACGGGCTACACCGGCTTTCCATGTGTTGATGTTGTCGCTCAACTGCAACGAAGTTACAAGCTTCACAACCTTGTCGATTTCCATTCCGTGGCGCAAAACGCCCGAAATCAGCTTTGCATAGTTCCAGTATTCCGAATCGAAGATATGCGACAAGCCCTCGAAAGTGGTTACGTAACCATATTTGTTCTTGTATTGGAAATCGTAGCGTGTTGTACCATCCTGCAGCGGAACCTTTACGATAAAGCCGTGAGTAATGGATTTCGGGATATTCAACACATCGTCCTCGACGCGACCAGTGAAAATTTCGTATGGAGAACCTTTTACCAGACCAATGAATGCAATCCAGTTTTCATTCTTATTGCTGAACCTTACAATGTCGGCATCAAGAACCTTGGGACGTTCGTGGACAGTGGCAGGTTTTTCCTCCTTGCCGTCGCCTTTCTTGGCATCAACCAGCACACCGCTACGTGAACCGTCGCGGTAAACCGTTACGCCCTTGCAGCCGCTTTTCCATGCTTCCATGTAGCATTCTGCAACCACATCAGCCGAAATGTTGTTAGGCATATTGATTGTTACCGAAATGCTGTGGTCAACCCACTTCTGGATTGCGCCCTGCATACGTACTTTATTAATATAGTCGATGTCGTTGGCTGTAGCCTTGTCGTATGGCGACTTGGCAACAATCTTCTCAATCTCGGCTTCGGGCAGATGCATAACCTCGTCAACATTGTAGCCGTTTACTTTCAGCCAATCGACGAACTTGTGGTGGTAAACAATGTATTCCTCGAACTTTTCGCCAGTGTCGGGGTCAACGTAATCGACATGCGAATCGGGGTCGTTCGGGTTAATCTTTCTGCGGCGCTTGTAGTAAACCTTGAAAACCGGCTCGATTCCCGATGTGGTCTGCGTCATTATACTGGTGGTGCCGGTCGGTGCGATTGTAAGCATTGCAATGTTGCGGCGACCATATTTCAGCATCTGCTCATATACTTCGGGGTCGGCTTCCTTAATCCTGTTGATGAACGGATTGTCCTTTTCGCGGTTGGCATCAAAAATCGGGAAAGCTCCACGTTCCTTTGCCATTTCCACAGATGCGCGGTAAGCCTCAACAGCCAAAGTCTTCTGAACTTCTACAGCGAAAGCGTTTGCCTCGTCTGAACTATAACGCATGTTTAGGGCAGCAATCATGTCTCCCTCGGCGGTGATGCCTATGCCCATACGACGGCCACGGACTGCCTTGTCATGAATCTTTTCCCACAGGTGGCGTTCTACGTGCTTGATTTCCTCGTCTTCGGGGTCGGTGTCAATCTTGGCAAGTATCGAATCTATCTTTTCGAGTTCAAGGTCGATGATGTCGTCCATCATTCGTGCTGCATAGTGAACGTGTTCCTTGAACTTCTTGAAGTTGAACTTAGCCTTTGGCGTGAATGGATTGTCAACGTATGAATATAGGTTCAATGCCAGCAGTCGGCACGAATCGTAAGGACAAAGCGGAATTTCACCGCAAGGATTTGTCGAAACTGTCCTGTAGCCAAGGTCAGCGTAGCAGTCGGGAATAGATTCGCGGATTATGGTGTCCCAGAAAAGTATGCCCGGTTCAGCCGACGACCATGCATTGTGGACGATTTTCTTCCAAATCTTGTCGGGGTCAACAGTCTTGACATACTTTGGATTGTCGGAATCAACTGGGTACTGCTGTACAAAGTCGCGATGTTCGATTACTGCCTTCATAAAGTCGTCAGTAATCTTCACCGAAATGTTTGCTCCGGTAACCTTTCCTGCGATGAGCTTTGCATCAATGAAGTCCTCGCTGTCGGGGTGCTTTATTGAAACGCTGAGCATCAATGCACCGCGTCTGCCGTCCTGAGCAACCTCGCGGGTGGTGTTGGAGTAGCGTTCCATGAAGGGAACAATACCAGTGGAAGTGAGAGCCGAGTTTTTCACGGGCGAACCGGCAGGACGAAGATGCGAAAGGTCGTGACCAACGCCTCCGCGACGTTTCATGAGCTGCACCTGCTCCTCGTCGATACGCATAACGCCTCCGTAAGAATCGGTAAGGCCTTCGTTACCAATTACAAAGCAGTTCAACAGCGAAACAATCTGCCTGTTGTTGCCGATTCCCGACATAGGCCCCCCCTGCGGAACAATGTACTTGAAATTCTTGAGCAGGTCGAAGAAAACCTTCTCGTCAACAGGGTTGGCATAGTTCTTTTCAATTCGCGCAAGCTCCGATGCAATACGATGGTGCATATCGTCGGGAGTCTGTTCGTAAAGGTTGCCGTCCGAATCCTTCAATGCGTATTT
>JAGCNN010000168.1 GCA_017645925.1 Bacteroidales bacterium | reverse complement strand
TTCTCGTGCCATGATTTGGAAATTGCAGCAAAATATTGTTCCCATATCTGGCTTCTCGACGACAGAAAACTCGAATCGGTAACCGTCGATGAATTCCTTAATGGCGGTTACTTCTCAAAATATCAGTAAAATGAATGCAGGAACTCGTCCTTCGGGATTTGTAATTCCGAAGGTGTGAGTATAAGGATATTTTATCCGCTAAGCACAAAACATTGCATCAATCCTAAATTCTTATTACACATTACAAAACAATGCGTATATTTGTGTCAATATATTTAAACGAAAGGTATGGTTATGAAAAAGACTATTTTAATATCATTATTTGCTGTAATGATGGCGTTGATTGCATTTGTAGGATGCGAAAAGCCAGACCCGATAGAACCGAGCGATGGGACTATACGATTAACTACCGATACGATAGATACAGTCGGTACTTATACGGCAAGTGTAACGCGTATAAATATTAATCCGGACTTTTATTATTGCGCAGCTCGATTTCCAGACGAAGAGTTCTTGATATCAGACTATGACATGGAAGGAAATGGCTACAATGCTTATTGGGTGCTTCTTATTAATGACGAAGAGAGATACGAAGATTTATTAGGATATTGTGAACATATGTACCCACATGAAATTGAACTTCCCATAATAGATTTTAATAAATCAAGTGTTTTCCTTATGCTTGCTACAGCGCAATGCCCTCTAAATGATGAGATATGTTTTACAATTGAAAAAAGTGAGATACAAAAGAATATTATTGATGTAGTTGTACAGCAAGGAGCATGTCATGAAGCTCGTGGGTGGTTGGGTATATTCTATACTGATAGAAAATGCTCAGAAAACGATGAATACGAAATAAATATTAATAGGATATGGTAAATATCTCTGTCCTTTGAGATTTGTACTCAATAAAGCTGTAAATATCAGTAATATGAATGCTGGAATCATAATAATAGGTGACGAAATCCTTATAGGTCAGGTGGTTGATATAAACTCATCGTGGATTTCTCGTGAGATGAACAAGATAGGTTTCCGTACCGAAACCGTGATTACCGTTGGCGACGATGGCAAGTCGATTTCGGATGCCATTGACAGGTGTCTGGAAGTTGCAGATGTGGTGTTTATGACTGGCGGACTTGGTCCAACAAAGGATGACATAACTAAGAAGGTTATCTGCGAAAAGTTTGGTACTGAGCTGGTTCTCGACGAGAAGGTCCTCGCCAATGTTGCCGAAATGCTTGGTCGTCGTGGCATTGCAATGACCGAGAATAATCGAGGTCAGGCATTGGTTCCAGCTACTGCAACTGTGATTAACAATGCAGTCGGCACTGCTCCTGGAATTATGATGGAAGTTTCCAATATACCACATTCCGTTCCCTTCGTTTCGACAAGCTCAACGGGCGGAATAAATTCGCACCCTGAGCCTGTCGAAGGGTCGATTCCCCAAAAACTCCTCTTCTCCATGCCTGGCGTTCCCTTCGAGATGCACTACCTGATGGAACGCGAGATAATTCCGCTGATAAAGAAGCACTACAACCTTAAGCCTGTATTCCATAAGACCTTGTTGCTCACTGGAATTGCCGAGTCGATTCTTGCCGAAAAGATTTCCGACTGGGAGGATTCGCTTGCAAAGAATGTGAGATTGGCATATCTGCCTGCATATTCGAGCATTCGTCTGCGTCTGAGCGTTTACCAGCCCGACGATACTACCGAAAGCTACATAAATGCCAAGGTCGAGGAACTGAAAAAGATTGTTCCCGAAAACATTATTGCCTACGAGGACATAAAGTTGGAGGAACTTGTCGGTAAGTTGCTCAAGGACAGACATTGTACGGTTGCGACAGCCGAAAGTTGCACTGGTGGCAAGGTTGCTTCGCTGATAACATCGGTGTCGGGAAGTTCGGAGTATTACAAGGGCTCGGTTGTGTCGTATTGCAACGAGGTAAAGGCCGATGTCTTGGGCGTAAGCCGTGCCGACTTGGAAAAGTACGGTGCAGTGAGCAGTACCGTTGCCGAGCAGATGGCTTCGGGAGTGCGCCGTTTGCTTAAGACTGATTACGCAGTCGCTACAACTGGCATTGCCGGACCTACTGGCGGCAGCGATGAAAAGCCCGTCGGAACGGTGTGGATTGCTGTTGCAACGCCAACTAAAGTTGTAAGTCGTAAGTATGTTTTTGGCAAGGACAGGGCAATAAACATTGAGAGGTTTGCCGCTTCGGCACTGTCGATGCTGATAGTGGAGATGGAGAAAGAATGTTGAAAAACATAAATGATTTAGGCAACCATTGGGTATATTTTGCGTTTAGTTATTTGAACAAAGAATTAAATGTATGAATAGCAAGAAGATATTTGTGATGCTTGTTTCTGTTTTGTTGGGAACAGCAGTTTTTTCGCAAGAAACGCTTTGGGATGAAAATGAAATGCCGTGTCAAGAATATTCGCTTGGCATTACAACAGATGCTCAGTACAGTGAATCGGAAAATGCATATCTTGGTTGTTATGGTACTACGGTTTCTGCTCAGATTAATTTTTCGCACAATAATGAAAATTATGAGCAGACAATCGACAATACTAATTTTTCATGGAAAGTGTTGGGCAGTAATGGCACGCAGATTTTTTCAGGACTTGGCATGGATGAGTTGTCGGAACCATTTGAGCATGGTGCATATTTTGTAACGCTTGCTACGACTGATGCAAATGGATGTCAGGTGTTGTCGGATACTTTAGTTCTTTACATATCAGTACCACCGACATTTATAGGAACCATAGTTACGCATTCTATATATCTTGGTGATACGGTTGAGTTGAATGGCATTCTTGTTTCTCCGGATGAATGGCAGATTGATATGTCCTCTGTATCTGTCAATAATGAACGTTTTTGTTTTAATAATGGCGAGAATGCAAATGTAGAACAATCCAGTTGTTTCGACTTTGTTGGTTTTGCTCCAAATTTGACGATTACATCTGCTGAAGACATACAATCGGTAGGCGTGAATATGAACCATTCATACATGAGCGACCTTGATGTGTATTTGCAATGTCCTGATGGTAGGCGAGTTTCATTGTTTTCTCAGTCGTGTGATGGCGCTTATTTCGGAGAGCCAAGCGACTTGGATGAACCTTATCCTTGCGAGGGAGGATTGGTTGGCATAGGATACGATTATTATTGGACTGAAGGAGAAAACAATGGGCTGATGTCGGAAAATTGTACGGCTAATGCTGTTCCGTTGCCTTCTGGTAATTACCAGCCTGTGGGAAATTTCAGCGAATTGATTGGTTGTCCGATTAATGGCGAGTGGTGTATAGTTTTTGTCAACCATCATGCTGCTGGATATGGTACGGTATTCGGAACGGAATTGAATTTTGCCGACAATATCAGGCCAACAATTAGTTTCCAGAACACTTACGGCAATGAAATGTGGTGGGAAGGCGAAAGCATACTGAATGAAGGTTATGCAGCTAACAATTTTGCAGTACCGACAACTATTGGTCAGGTAGAATATAGATTTTCGGCAACAGACAATTTTGGTTGTACCTACGATACGACCTTGTATGTGAATGTATTGCCAGCTACTGGTATAGAAGAAAGTGCTGAAAATGAAATTGTTATTTTCCCAAATCCTGTAAATAATATTTTGAACATAAAATCTTCTGGAACAATTTCGGAAATTGAGATTGTGAATGCGTTGGGGCAAGTTGTATATCGCAAGGAAGTGAATTCATATAGCACGGTATGCGATATTGACGGATTGGCAAAAGGAATGTATGTAGTGAGAATATATGGTATGCTCACAGAGTGTACTCGGTCGCATTTTGTTACGCAAAGGAATTTCATAAAGGAATAAAACGAATTATTAGTGTCCGCTAAACCCTCTCTGGTCATTCCGTAAAACAAAGCGAACCGACTAAGGAACGTGTCGTGTGAGCCTGTTTGTACGGAATCTGTTAACGGATTATTAGAGAACAGATTCCGGACAAGTGAACTCACAAGCAACGTCCCTTATGCTGTTCGTTCTACTTTCCGGAATGACTTGCTGGGTACTTTAGCGGACACTAATGAAAACGAATGTTCGTTGTAAAAAAGATGGGGCAGGATAAAATCTTGCCCCCTTCGTTATCATTATCAATTATTTCCCACCGCTTTTATGAAATTGTCAATTACTGTTCTAATCTGCGGACTTTTGCCCTCGTAGTTGTTGATGATGATGCAGAAGGCAATCTTTTCGTTGCGGACATTGGTTATGATGCCGGCAAGAGAGCGAACACGTGTCATGCTGCCTGTCTTTGCCTGAACCTTGATTTTGCCGTCAGCACAGCACTTGTAGCTCTTGAGCGTGCCGCTTTTTCCTGCTACCGCCATTCCCGAAATGAAACTCTCGCCGTATTTGCTTTTGCTGATGTGCTTTAGCAGTTGTGCAGTCTGCTTGGCGTTTATTGCATCAAAATGGCTCAGTCCGCTTCCATCGACAGGGTAGAAGCCTTCGCTTTCAATCTCTCTCTCGCTTAGAAATTTTTTGCCGTAGTCGGCAAGCGATTTGCCAGACTTGCGCATAATCTGGAGGGCAAGCACCTCGGCGTAGAGGTTATAGCTTACAAGATTAGTGTAGTTTACTATTGTTCCCACAGTTGGCGACGAGAATGTGTGTATCACCGTTCTTTCGTTTTCGCCTTCGTATTTGTTGTCGCTTACCAGAAAGGTGCCCGTTACGGCTACGCCATTGTTGCGAAGTCGGTAGTATAGTGTGCGGGCGACATAGTGTGGCGGATTGGGGAAACCTCCCTTTACCTTGTATTCGGTTTTGTTGCAAGGAAGTGTTCCACAGACAACAATGTCGTTCTCGCCATATCCACGGTAAATCACGGTGTTGTCGTCGCTAACACTCGATGAGGCTGTAACCTTGTTGACAACATTAAGTTCGAGGTCATCGGGGAGGACTTTTACAAGCACCGCGCTGTCCTTGTCTTTTCCTGTATTGAAGTAAAGTTCGTAGGTGTTGTCCATGTAGTTTATGGAGAATCCTCGCGAACCATAGTAGGAACCAAGGTCTTCCCAAACCCATTTGCCGGGGGTAGGAACAGCACCGAAGTAGCTTATATCGCTAATGATATTGCCGTTTATCTTTTTTATTCCAGCTTCCTTGATTTTCTCGGTCCATGTATCAAAAATGTCGGCACTGTAGGTGCTTGAATAGCGTTCGGCACCGAGGCAGGGGTCGCCGCCGCCGATTATGTATAGGTCGCCATTCAGTGTGCCGTCTTCAACTGTTCCGCTATATGCTATCTTGGTTTTGAAGCGAGTGTTTGTGCCAAGAAGTTCACTTGCCATCGATGTCGTAAAAAGCTTTAGGATTGAGGCAGGCGTAAGCGACACATTTGAATTGTAGTCAAGGACAACTTCTCCTGTCGTAATGTTTTCGGCATAAAGACCGACAGCCGCATTTTTCAATTCCTTGTTGGCAAGGAAAGCGTTTTGCTGGTTTTCGCATTTAGGTGATTGGGCAAATGCATTTGTTACAATTGCTATTGATACAATTACGAATATGATTTTTATTGCCTTCATTTCTTATGCTTTACAAATGTTGCTACGCATCTGAATCCTATGTTTGAGCTTGGAATTTTTTCTTCTCTTGAAAACACTCCGTTGTTTTTCAGAACAGAACCTTCGGATGTAAGTTCATACACGCTGCTTTGTAGTCCTGTTATGCGTTCGGTCTTGTTCTTTTCGGAAAGTATTTCGTAGCTTCCGAAAGTCATTATTAGTTTTCTGTAGTCTTGTTCGGAAGGAAGTGTGTATTCAACTTTTCCAAGGCCGGTTTCCTCATTAATTGCATTTACGGCATCGGTGCGCCATTGGCAATATTTTAATGCTTGTTCGTGCGTAATGCCTGTAAGTGGACGTGTCAGCTTTTCTTTCGCCATCATTTCCTTTGTCGTGATGCCTTCTGGATATGCAGCGTTAAGTTCCTCGGAGTCTTTCCCGTACTGATGTTCAAGGTATCGAATGTATTCCAACCAGTCGGCAACGATGATTTCGTTTTGGTCGATGTATATGACCTCCTTGTTAATCTTTACCTTTTTTGTGCCTGGCGGGTTGATTGCCAAGGCGTTGGCTGCGATTGATACGAGAATCAGAAGTGAAAGTATAGCCTTGTTCATGCAGTCGTTCTTATGCGTAAAGAGCCTCGATTTCGTTTTTGTACCTTTCGCTTACAACACGTCTCTTGACCTTCAATGTTGGAGTAAGGATGCCTGTAGCTTGCGACCATTCGTCTGATATGAGCTTGATTTTCTTAATCTTCTCGGTGTCGCCGAAGAAGGCGTTGTATTTGTCAAGTTCACGGTTGAAGCGGGCTATTATTGTCGGGTCGGTAATTATTCGTTTCTCATCGGTGTATTCAACATTGTGTCTTGAGCACCAGAGTTTTAGGAACGAGAAATCGGGGTATATCAGAGCCACAGGGAATTTCTGGTTTTCGCCGAATACTACTATGTTTTCAATGAATGGCGATTCCTCGAATTTGTTCTCTATAACCTGCGGGTTTACGTATTTTCCGAACGAGGTCTTGAATATGTTTTTCAGTCGTCCTGTGAGAACCAACTGGTTGTGTTCTGTAAGGTAACCGCAGTCGCCAGTGTGGAACCATCCGTCCTCGTCAATCACTTCCTTGGTGAGTTCGGGATTTTTGTAGTATCCCATCATCACATTGTTGCCACGGCACATGACCTCGTTGGTATTCGGATCAATTTTCACTTCGATTCCGGGCAACGGGAAACCCACAGTACCAACTTCGCGTCCATATTTTTTGCGGCAGCTTACCGAAATAACCGGCGATGTTTCTGTAAGTCCATAGCCTTCGAATACTGGCATCTTAATAGCTGAGAAGAATGCTGCTATTCTAGGCTGTATGCTTGCTGCCCCAGACACTATGATGTCGAAGTTTTCGGCACCTATGCCTGCACGGATTTGCTTGTAAACCAACTTGTCGGCAATTTTCAACTTGAAATTGTACCAGGCCGAGCGTTCAAAGTCCTGAATCTTGTATTGCTGAGCGAGATCCATTGCCCAGTAGAAGATTTTTTTCTTCATGCCCGACAACTTCTTGCCAGAATTGAAAACCTTGTCGAACATTTTTTCCAAAACACGTGGCACGGCAGTCATCATGGTCGGGTGTACTTCCTTGAGGTTTTCGCCTATTGTGCCGAGGTTTTGTGCGTAGTAAACCGACATTCCAAGGTACTGGTACATGAAAACCAAAAGCCTTTCGTAGGCGTGGCATAGTGGCAGGAAGCTGAATGCTCGTTTCGACCATGGAGACGGTGTCATTATGATGCCCATTATCTGGTGAACGATGTTCTTGTGCGAAAGCATTACGCCTTTTGGAGTGCCTGTGGTTCCCGATGTGTAGATTATCGTTGAGCAGTCTTCTGGTTTCACTGCCGCTTTTAGTCCCTTTAGCTTGTTGAGGTCAAGGTGTTGCTTTCCGTTTTCCACAAGTTCGGTAAATTCTGCATAGCCGTCCACATGGTTGAAGGTGTACATCTTTTGCAGATACTGAAGGTTTGATGAAATAGTTTTTATTTTTTCTGCAATCTTGGCACCTTCGACTATGGCTATTTTAGCCTCGCTGTGGTTCAGGATGTATTCGTAGTCTGATGCGGATATTGTAGGATATACGGGAACTATAATGCATCCGAGCTGCATCACTGCCATATCCACCATGTTCCATTCGGGTTTGTTGCCGCTTATAAGCGCAATCTTGTCGCCCGGCTTTATGCCGTCTTCGAGTAGTCCGCAGCTTATGCAGTTCACTAGGTCGTAGTATTCTTTCGGACTATATTCTCTCCATTCTGCATTCACTTTGCCTGCAATGGCAACCTTCTGTTCGGGATACTCCTCTAAGTATCTGTCTAATATGTCAAAAAGTCTTGTTACTTCCATTTCCTTAAACCTATTTTGTTATATATATCAAAACTACAAAATAAGCAATTTATTTTGTGTTTAGGAAGATGCTTCAAAATAATATATTAACTGATGTTGTTAATATTCTTAGTGGAAACTAGTGTGTTGTTGGTCTTTTTTATCTTGACGAAAATGCGAAAACGAATCTCACTTTATCCTGTCTCCGCAGAATTCCCTTCGTCCGCATTTTTCGCAATGAGTACCCATCCACACATTGTCGAACTGGTTTATAGCCGACTCAACAATTTCGGGGTCGTTGGTGTATATTCCTGCCTCAAAGTTGCGTTTTTGCGGACTTTTCATGCCGATTCCTGCGCCAGTGAGGTTTGCTGAGCCAATGTAGGCGCTTTCCATGTCGAAAATCAGTATCTTGAAATGTACTCGCGGACATAGCACTCGTTCAAGTGCTGTGCAAAGGATAGGGTAGCGGTCAAAGTCGGCGCGGAAGTTTTCGCCTGGTTCCTTGGCATGTATAAGTCGTATCTCTACACCTTTTTTCAGCAGCGATGCCAATACGCCAAGCATAGGTACAACATCGTTTCCTTGCTTGATATACAAGTCCTTGATGTCGGCAGTTCCTATCCAAAGTGTTCGCTTAACGCTGGTAAGTTTCGATAGCACTTCGGTATAATGCTGTTCGTCGGATATGTATTTCAGAAAGGGCGACATATTTACTCGACAATGAATTTAAGTTTGTTTTCGCCTATTTGTGCAATGTAGATTCCTGCCGAAATTTTGCCAAGCCTAATCTCCGAATTTTCGTCTTCTATTTTTCGTGCATA
>JAGCNN010000167.1 GCA_017645925.1 Bacteroidales bacterium | reverse complement strand
GTGAATATGCCAATCTTGAAGAAGGTGGAAAAAAGAGACCCACAAGACCCACCCCCTTCCCCTCCCAAGGGGAGGGGAGTTTGGTTACATTTGAGACTGTTTTCTTCTTGTTAAACAATCGGAACCGGATGCATTCCTACGAATGAACGGTAGTTTGCCGTGTCAAGCACAGGGCCATCAACATACGAGGCGTTTGGATTCGGACGGTCGAGCACAATCACAGGAATATCCGATTCTGCGCAAGCTTCCATCACATAATGCAAAGTGGAAAGGTAAGTGTAGAAACGCACGCCCACGTCCTGCAGGTCGAAAACCACGACATCGACATTTTTCAGTTGCTCGGCGGTAGGCTTTTTGTTGTTTCCGTACAGCGAAACCACATCAAGGCCAGTCTTTTCGTCCTTCCCGCTATCAACTTTCTGACCGGCGTCAGCCGTACCACGAAAACCATGTTCGGGACAAAATGCCTTCACAACGTTTACACCTTCCTTGAGCAGCATATCGGCAAGGTGAAGCGTATCGATTATGCTCGCCTGATTGGCGACGATTGCCACCTTTTTATCCTCAAGCATAGGCAGATACATGTCAACATTGTATATTCCGGGGAATATTGGCAAAGCCTCAACCCTATCGGGCTTTTCGGCAGGAACATCAACGGTTTGATTTTCGAGAGCACCTGCATTTCCGCACGCCGAAACCACAAGTGCCGCAAACATTACCGCCAGAACAGAAAATTTCATATAAATTCCAATTTTTCACAAAGTTAGGGCAAAATAAAACACCAAGCATCGGCAATAGCTAAAGTTAGTAACAAAATGATGTTGAACGTTGAATTCCAAATTAAAAAATATTGTTGTCCGCTAAACCTTTTCTGGTCATCCGAAAAGTAGAACGAACAGCATAAGGAACGTTGCTTGTGAGTTCACTTGTCTGGAACGTTGCTTGCAACCTCACGAAGTAATATGTTCTCTAATAATCCGTTAACAGATTTCGGACAGCAGTCTTCACAACGCTCCCCGTTCCGTATCGCGTGTTACGACTAGCTTCCGAAATGACAAACCCCTCTTATTTATATTGCAATATAAACACTTGAAAATATCGCAATTACACCATTATCCAAATTTTTAGCGACACTAATATAAAAAAGCCAGATTGCATTATGAACAAAAAAAGCCACCAAACTGGTGACTCTTCTTCTGTTATAATGAAAAACTTATAAAATGTCCTTTTAGCGGTTGAAAAACATTCGCAATGCCTCACGAACAGACTCCGTAGTCTCCTGCAATACAAAGTTGGAATCCTCAATTTTTTCCAATTCATATACCAGATTGCCAGAATCCTCGGCACGGACAACTGTCCCTGGCACAAGCCAGAATACTTCATCAAGAAACGTCCAGTTGTAATTCATCGCCTTTGTGTACCATATTTTCCAGCTATACGATTCGCTTACCTGCATAGTGCCGATTGTACATTCGTAGTCGCCAATTCGTTCCGTGCCAATGTTGGGCGTAAACTTCATTATTACAGGCTCGTCCATTGAAACAGTATCGGAATAGTTATTCTCAGCAGCAAGCTTTTTGAAGAACGCAACCAAAGCCGAATCCAGCGTATAACATTCAGCTATTGATTTCTTGCTAATCTTATTAAACTTAGGCATAGTTACATCGGCAACATATATCTCTTCTTTTCCATCCACCACATGAAGAATCTTGTAGCCCGCAGGCTTGCGGCTTACCAAATCGCAATCCAAAAAAGGAATGGTATTGGGAATCTTCAAATCAGAACATACCAAAGCTAATTTTTCACCGGCAAGAACGTGAACATGATAAACATCACCTCTGGGAAAAATTTCTTTGTACACCAGATATTTGCTTGCCTTACCATTCTGGGCAAACGCAAATGCCGCGACAAACAAAATAACCGTTAAAACGAAAGTCTTTTTCATAAACTATTTTTCCATATAACGGAACATAATGCCGATTATTGCATACAAAACAAAAAAAAGGAGGCATTTGCCTCCCAAGGTATTGTTTGAAATCTGTTACAATCTAAAATCGTAAATCGTACTTCGAAAATTATTCCATTTAGTTTCCGCCAGTAACCCTATAGGTGGTCATGAAAATATTCTTTGGCGTTACACTAAGCACCGGAATCGGCGAAGAATTAAGCATCTGGTATGCATACGAACCCAAAATGAGGTTTGACAATGCTGTTGTCTGCTCGGTCATTATTGCGATAAGGTCGGCATCCTTTTCCTTTGCATACTCAATTGTTACATCAGTAATGTTTTCTCCAACAATGAAAGTTGACTCGTATTTTACACCTTCCTGGTCGAAATACTTGCGGACTGTTGCAGCATAAATTTCAAGTTTGTTCTTTATGCCCTCGCTGTCGGAAGTTGCAACCTTGACGATATGAACTTCTGCGCCGAAAGCCTTGGCGATAGTTGCTACCAGCGGAACTTTCTCGCGGGTTTCCTTGGTAATGTCAAGCGGAAGAACTATGCGCTTCACATCGCCGATGTACTTGTCGGAGTAAACCGAAATTACAGGCTTTGTAGTGCTCTGGATGATACGGTATGCGTTGCTACCCAAAATATAGTCGCTCAAGCCGGAAGTACCGTTAGTAGAGCATATAATCATCGAATCGTCGAAAGCGTTTGCCTGATTTACAACTTCTTCGTGTACGCTACCAGTCTTAATGATGTAGGAAAGACGGCTTACCGAATTAAGTTTCTGACCGTATTCCCTTACCAAATCTTCAAAATTCTCAACTATTGAATTGTACTGGTTTTCGAAATGCACCTGCAAACGGCCATGCTTTTTCGACTGAACGTGAACCATCTGTATGTCACAGAAGAACTTATTGGCATAAATTATAGCCAAATCCAAACCTTTCATTGATTCCTCGGAGAAATCTATAGGGACAATTATCCTTTCCATATAAACAAAATTTTATCGGGTGCGAAGATAATAAATATTATCACAGCAACAAATTTTATTTAAGGTTGATGAGAATTTTTGTTTGGGACAGCAAATTGCCGACCATTGAACCACACCATTCCTGCTTGAAGATGCTGGGAATAGCAGTTTTTCCCCACCCCCCATAGGCATTAGGGCCGTTAAAGTCATTAAGGTCCTTAATGCCTTGGGGGGGAACAAAAACTGCTCTGCCATGCAATCATCCACCAAAAATGCTTACTTTTGCATTCTAAAATTCAAGCAGGAATGGAATCATACAACATAATAGGTATAATGTCGGGCACATCGGCTGATGGACTCGATGTCGTGCTGTGCAGGTTCGAAGGCAGCGACTACAACTGGAAATACACGCCGACAAAGGCAAAAACCTACGAATACGACAGCCAGACAAAGGCGAAGATGCTTTCGCTGCACACGCTTTCGGCAGAAGACTTAAAGCGAGCCGATGTGTGGTTCGGCAACTTTTCCGCCGATGCAATAAACGAGTTCCGCAAGGACATAACGGAGCAAATCGACTTGGTGGCATCGCACGGACACACCGTCTTCCACAACCCCAGCGAGGGCTACACAATGCAAATTGGCGACGGAAATGTCATTGCCAAGAAAACCAAGATTCCCACCGTCTTTGATTTCCGCAGCGGCGATGTTGCCCTTGGCGGACAGGGCGCACCGCTTGTGCCTATTGGCGATGAACTTCTGTTCGGCGAGTACACTGCCTGTCTAAACCTCGGCGGATTCTCAAACATCTCGATGCGCAACGGGCAGGGCGAACGAATTGCCTTCGACATTTCGCCCGTCAACATCATCATGAACGAGTACGCCCGCAAACTCGGCAAAAACTACGATGCTAACGGCGACATAGCAGCCTCGGGCAAAACCATACCAACGCTTCTGAAAAAACTTTCGGCAATAAGATACTACAGCCAGAAGCCACCGAAATCGCTCGGGCGCGAATGGGTTGAGCAGGAAATGAAGCCAATCCTTGCAGAATACGCCTCGGAAACCGTTGCCGATATGCTCCACACCTTGTCGGTACACATTGGCACCGAAATAGGCAAGGCCATCGGCAGTTGCGGAAAAGTTCTGGTAACTGGTGGCGGCGCGTACAACAAGTTCCTGATTGACAACATCCGCCGAAACTGCAATTCGGAAATCATAATCCCCGACGACACCACAATAAACTACAAGGAAGCAATAATTTTCGCCTTCTTAGGACTTCTGCGTATCTGTGGCAAAAACAACTGCCTCTCATCGATTACTGGTGCAAAAAAAGATTCGTGCTGCGGAGTGATAGCGGTGGGATGAGAAAAATATATCATACAATATTGATTCCCTTTTTCGTTGCTATTCTATCAATAGTAGCAATCACCTGTCCTGCACAAGATTACATACAATACCACAAGACATTCAACAAGATTGACGAAGACATACTGTCGGAAAATTACACTCGTGCAATAGAACGATTAGACAGCATTTACGAAAACTACAACTTCATTTTTGCACAACATTGTATGAAAGCGTTGCAAATATGCTGTATCGCCAACGATAGCACAAGAGCAAGCAGATGGTTGGAGAAATGTTTCAAACAAGGCATACCGCTGTGGACTGTCAGAACTGACGAAATAACAGCAAAATCACTTTCTTATTCCACTTCTGCAAATGCGATACAGCATTACGACAGTCTTCGTTTTACATACAAATCACACATTAACAGCAAATTAGCGCAAACAATTGACAGCATTTTCCAAATTGACCAAAAATATACGCAGAAAGTAAATGACGGTTTCATTCTTTTCCGTCCGATATATGGTTTGAAATGGATAAGACGCAACAAACGGACTTTCAGGGCAATATACAGCATAACAAGGGAATATGGATTTCCGGGAGAAAGAATTATCGGCCTGCCAACAACATACGACGACTCGGCACTGCAAATAGAATACATCAAGCAATACGGAATACACTTGAGACAATGGCAGGCCTATTTTATGCTGCTGCACTACTTTTCAACCGCACGGAAAGTACAGGATGACTTCAAGGAATTTCTGTTTGAGAGCCTAAGGGCAGGAAACCTCTCGTCCTTTCAATTTGCTACAATATGCAACTATATATACAAGTATTCCAAGCACAGCAGACCTAAATACGAATCTTACAATTACGACACCGACAGAATTTCTATCGGACTTAACACAATAGAAACTGAAAGAGAAAACATGGAAAGAGTGATAAATGGCAAGACTTATTCGGGGATTATTATGGATTGTCCGTGATTTGGTTCATAAAATCTCACAACATCACTCCATCCCGTCCTCAAATTTTCATAACTTTGCCGAAACATTTGCAAACAGAAAAAAATGAAGGGACAGAACTCAAAAACGATACTTGCATTCGCTCTCTCAGTGGCAATTTGCCTAATAAGTTGCGATGACCATGCTGCAGAAAAAGCAGAAGAGAAAATCATAGAAAAGACAATAGACAAGGGCGTGGAAAAACTGGAAGAAGGTTTGAACATAGTCTTTGACAAAGCACGCGACTATTACAAAGAAATTACTGGTACCGACACCAGCCAAGTCCCCTACTACGAACGACTTGAAATCCCACAGTCGAAAAAGAAACTCAAGGAACAGGTCGTCGAGCACAAGGGATACACCGTAAGTTACAACACCACCTGGCTCATTCCCAACTGGGTAGCATACGAACTTACCGACGAGGAAGTTGTAGGACAAATTTCGCGAGCCGACAAGTTTGTCCCCGACCCCGACATCAAAGGACGCTGCTCCACCACCGACGACTACAAAGGTTCGGGCTACGACCGCGGGCACATGGCTCCTGCCGGCGACATGAAATGGGATGCCAAGGCAATGGAAGAAAGTTTTTACACCACCAACATCTGCCCGCAGAACCACAACCTCAACTCAGGCGACTGGAAGGAACTCGAGGAGCAGGTGCGCGACTGGGCAATCAAGAACGAAAAGGTGTATGTGGTGTGCGGACCTATCGTGAAGAAGAACTACGCGACCGTCGGGGCAAACAATGTCGCTGTACCCGATTCGTTCTTCAAGGTAGTGCTGATGTACAGGGACGGCAGCTGGCGTTCGCTAGGGTTTGTCTTTGCAAACAAGGCTGGCAACAAACCACTCGACACCTACGCAAAGTCCATAGATGAAGTTGAAAAGCTCACGGGTCTGGACTTTTTCTCTGTCCTCCCCGACGATATTGAAAACGAAATTGAGAAAAACGGTTCGTTTGAAGAATTTGAGAAATAAACACAAATTATGAAAAAAGAAAACATTAATAATTTTGACAGGTTAGTCTGCAATATAACGAATATTCAAGATGTATTGCAGGCACAAGCGGCACATGCAATTAACACCGCCTTGACGGTACGCAATTGGCTTATAGGATATTATATAGTTGAATATGAGCAGAACGGAGAAGATAGAGCACAATACGGAGAAAACTTATTGAATAAACTTTCTAAAAGGATAAATAGAAAAGGACTAGAACCGAGAAGACTGCGAGAATTTCGTCAGTTTTATCAAACATATCCTCAATTAAGTATTGTAGTTGAAAAATATCTAAACGATAAAGGTTCTTTATCATTAGATTCGACGGAGTCAAAATGGCAGTTACCAACCGCCATTTTTGAAAATCAACCCAATGGTTTACAGATTTGGCGGTTGCCAACCGCCAAATTGAAAGAGGAAACAAATTTATGGGAAACTCCTCCAGAAAAGCTATTTAACCGTCTATCTGCCACTCACTTAATTTATCTTTCTGGAATCACAGACCCACTAAAACGAGCTTTTTACGAACAAGAATCCATAAATGGTTGCTGGACAGTAAAGGAACTCGACAGACAAGTTTCGTCACTATATTACGAGCGTTTAGGTTTGTCAAAAAACAAAAAAGCACTGCAAAAGCAATTGGCAAAGAACAATAAACCGATTGTGGCTACAGATATTATACGAGATCCCGTTTCTCTTGAATTTCTCGGGTTGCAGTCACAAGATGTTTTTACTGAAACTAAATTAGAATCTGCAATACTCAATCACTTACAACAGTTCCTATTGGAAATGGGTTCGGGATTTTGCTTTGAAGCTCGGCAAAAACGAATTTTAGTTGACAATGACTATTACAAGGCAGACTTAATATTTTATCACCGTATCTTAAAGTGCCACATAATAGTAGATTTAAAAATTGACCGGTTTAAACACGAATATGCCTCTCAATTGAATTTATATCTAAACTATTTCAAACACGAAATTATGTGCGATGACGACAATCCTCCAATAGGATTGCTTCTTTGTACCGATTACGGAGAAACTACAGTAAAATATGCTACGGAAGGGCTGTCGCAAAATCTATTCGTAAGTAAATACCAAATTCAACTCCCATCAGAAAACGAAATAAGAAATTTCCTTATGGAAAACATTCCAGAAAAAGAATATAAAAATGAATAATCGCATACAATTATGTCTTCATTTCTCAAATTCCTCTTCCGCACAATCCTAATCCTGCTAATAATTGCAGTGCTTACAATAAGTGGCTACATAGCATACCTGCAGATAAACTACTACCGCATCGACGACGGCGTAGAACTGCCTGTAAGCAACCAACGTACCGAAAACATCGAAGTCGGGAAAGACTACACGGTGATGACCTACAACATCGGATTCGGAGCCTACGACCACGAATATTCGTTCTTTATGGACAAAGGACGCATGAATGACGGCAGCGAAGTGTGCGGCACCTACGGCAAGGCGCGAAGCAAGGAATCGGTGGAGACAAACACACACGGAGCAAAAGCCCACATCGAAAAGCATAGCCCCGACTTCTGCATACTACAGGAAGTCGATACCGCCTCGACACGCAGTTTCTTCATCAACCAGCGCAACATCATCGAGTCGGCTTTCGACGACTACTGCAGCGT
>JAGCNN010000166.1 GCA_017645925.1 Bacteroidales bacterium | reverse complement strand
TTGAAGATGGCCGAAAACGGTGTACTTGCAAAGCCGACACACCAGCACATCATCCGCTTCGCTCCTCCTCTGGTTATCAGCGAAGAAGAATTGCGTGATGCTATCGAAAAGATCAAGAAGTCGATACTTTCGTTCTGCTAAAATTAATTTTTCATTTGATTAAATAATAGGTCGTTTCTTCAGGAACGACCTTTTTTGTTTTTGAAAAAAATGTACAGATGCAATATTTTGCGTCTCGCTAGAAATTTTACACATCTTCCCTACCAAATTTTGCGTCACCCCTCTCCAAATTCCAAACAATACAAAAATTCATTTTGTTGTCATTGAAACAAAAGACAACCTTGTACAACATTAAACATTGTGGTATCCGTAGAGATGTTGCGCGCAACATCTCTACAAAAATACAACACCATTCCTGCAATAAAAAATGTTGTCATTTGTTGTCTCAGTTGTCTTTGCAACCATAAAAAAAATCCCGTGCCATGATTAACCTGACACGGGACAATGTTTGAAAAATATCCTTATTCAACAATTACTTTCTTGGTTACAATCTTGTCTTGCAACTTGATGCAGAAGAAATACATTCCCTTTTCCATTCCTTCAAGCGAAATTGTTTCGGATGTTGAAGTTAAGTTAACTGTCTTTACTATTTGACCAAGAACATTCACGATGTCTATTCTTGCATTGTATTCTGGCAGGTTAACTGTTACAATGTCCTTTGTAGGATTGGGGTAGATGCTGATATTATCTACATAGTTTGCATCTACAGCAGCATTTACGCCAACAGCAAGGTCATCAATGAAGAATGCAAACACATCGTCTGACACGCACATAATTGCAAGATACATTGTTTGTCCTGCGTATTGCGAAATGTCGTATGTATAGTGAGTCCATTGTACAGGAGCAGAAATGCTTGTTGTTGTTGACCCTGCAATATAAGTGTATGTTTCGTCATCAGCGGAGATACCCACGCGGAATTGTTCGAGTCCGTATGTATTGTTTGCAGAACGAGCCCAGAACGAGAATTTTGTTCCGTTCACAATTGCTAACGGAGGTGTGATAAACCAGTCGTTATTCGGACCGTTTGAGCCAGCCGACATGCAGCAGCCAAATTTTGTTCCTCCGTGAGCTGTGAATCCGTTAGCTTTGCCGTTCTGAAACGCAATGTAAGAACCTGTATATCCAGAATTTGTGAAACTTACACCGGTTATTCCGCATGTAGAATACCCATCGCCATCCCATGTTTGGCAGGGCGAGAAATTATCCACAGTCCATGCCGTGCAAGATTCAAAGTCGTAAGTGAATTCATTTTCAACACCGTTGGTTCCTGTCTGAGTAACACTGATTGTTTTTGGTGTCGCTCCATTGGCAGAAACTGTGATTGTAGCCGAACGGGACGATTCGGAAGAGTTTCTTGTAGCAACTACCGTTATAGTACCGTTGTTTGAACCGGATGCGGGACTTATTGTAAGCCAGCTTGCTGATGAGGTAGCAGTCCACGATGTATTGCTAGTAACAGTTACAGTTTTGCTTCCGCCATTGGTTGTATAAGTGAGTGTTGCAGGGGAAACTTCCAATGTATATGTTGGAGATGAGTTTGCTGGGTCGTAGTAGTCGCATGTAGTTGCACCGCTGTTTGTCGGGTCGAGCCATGGTTTCAGCTTGTATGCATTGGTACTTCCGTTGGCAGAGTTTTCCCAATGGAACGACATTTTTCCATAGAGGTCGTATCTGTAGAATGATGAAGCATTGCAAGATGAACTACCGCCGCTTAATGTTCCGAAAACTCGTCCTGCCGAATTGAATATTGGCGAGCCTGACGAACCGCCTTCTGTAACACCAGTCTTTTCTCCACTGTTTACCCATGTTACTTTCCAATGTGCATTTGTTGCGCCTGTCATGTCGCTACCGCCGTTGTATGAGGATGTAGTAGGCGTTGACGAGAAGAATGAAATCTTCTTTATGTCGCCAGCAGGATGGTGAATTCCTGCACCACCGCCAGATGGAGCAGTTGTGCTTCTGTCCCAACCATTGTATATTGCATTGACAGAAATTGCATTTTGCGTTGTGAAATTGTTAAGTTTCAGTAGATAAAAATCAGAACCTCCGTTGTTTGCACCTTCGGCAACCTTTGTGCAGCCAGTGAAGTCTGTATAGTTGATAGATGATTCAGAACTTGGATTTGAACAGCCCGAAGCTTCGTAGTTGAAGCGGAATTTCCATTGGTTGAAATTGGAAGATGTTGCATTAGGTCCGCAGTGGTCTGCTGTAAGGAAGTATGGAGTTCCGTCGTTGCTGGTATTGTTTATAAGCGTTCCAGTGCAGTAACCAGTAGAGAAACCTTCGCGGACGTAAATTCTTGCTACGCCGCGCTGCTGTATTCTCCAAGCACTTCCTACCGAGCAGTTTACGTTTACTTCACAACTTTCCGAAGCTCCAAATCCTGTTCCCGAACGAACACCTCTTTCGAAGCCGCCTTCATCGCGATATACGTAAGCATATTCGCCTATATTAATAATAGGTGCGTTGTTGTAAGAAACAATTCCGTCCATTGATTTCATCTTTGGCGCAACATATTCTATTGTAATGTCGTTGCTAATGATGTTGCCTATCATATATTCATTACAGTCAGGATTGTCGCTGCGGAAATACGGACCGTCAACTATTTTTCTGTCGCTTGAATAAACATAAACAGCTCCACCTGCAGGGATATCAAACTTGTCGAAATACAAAGCCGATGCCTTAGCACCTTCACTCGAGAAACGAAGTCTCCAAATGAGCTGTCCGTTGTCGAGAGTTTCCCATGTACCCGAATTTTTTACTGTTGTATTTACTGGTATTAGTCGGGCAATCTTTAGAAATGTGCCGTTTTTCTCATCTTCTGCGTCTTCAGCAGCAATTAGCTCTGCCGATGGCGGATATACTTGAATGTGGTCGATTTCTTCACTTGCCTTGTTGTAGAAACTAGGTGGCAGTTGTACCGTTTTAGTCTTTGTTTGCGCAAAGCAAAATATTGACGCAAGCATTAATACGATAATTGCAAATGTCTGTTTCATTGCCTTATTATAATTAGTTAAAGATGCAAATTAACTTTAATTATGCCGAAAAGCCAAGAAAAAACTTATGTTTTTTTTATCAAAATGCATTTGTTGCTGTTAAATTACGACATCAAATCATTAGTATTCAATGCATTATGTTTATTGTTGATAAAATTATTCAAAAACATTAGAAAAAATTTGTTTGAATGTCAAAAAAATACGACTTTTGCAGTCCGAAATTTTAAGAGAAAAAATATAAAAGAGTTATGGCACGAGTTTGTCAAATTACAGGAAAAACGGCTATGGTGGGAAACAATGTATCTCACTCAAGGCGCAGAACAAAAAGGATATTCGATATCAACTTGAAGACCAAGAGGATTTTTGACGAAGAATCTGGAAAGTGGATTGAAATGAGAATTACCACTTCAGGTATGAAAACAATCGCCAAGAAGGGTTTGAAGGCTGCGTTAAAGGATGCCGAAAAGAAAGGTTATGTTAAATAGTTTTAGTCGGGAGGATTAAAAATGGCAAAGAAAAGTAAAGGAAACCGCGTACAGGTGATACTTGAATGCACCGAGCACAAAGAGTCTGGTTTGCCCGGAACTTCAAGGTATATAACCACAAAGAACAGGAAGAATACTCCTGACAGATTAGAGATGAAGAAGTACAACCCGATTTTGAAGAAGGTTACAGTTCACAGAGAAATTAAATAGTTTAGGATATGGCAAAGAAAGTTGTTGCAACCCTTAAGAAAGAAGGCGGACAAGTCTTCGTTAAGTGCATAAAGATGGTAAAAAATCCTGAAACTGGCGCATATCAGTTCAAGTCTGCTATCATGGACAAGGATTTGGCCAAGGATTTTTTTAAGAAATAGTATTTAATCCATTAAAATTATCGCACCTGCCGCCAAATATTTGACAGGTGCTTTTTGTTGTTTTATTTTAATCGTCAACATCATGGGATTATTCGGTTTATTTGGAAAGCAAAAAAAAGAAAAATTGGACAGCGGTCTCGAAAAGACCCGCACTGGCTTGTTTTCAAAAATAAGCCGACTGATATTCAGCAAGTCTAAAGTTGACGATGACGTATTGGACGAACTGGAGGAAATTCTCATTACCTCGGATGTAGGCGTTGATACAACGGTAAAAATTATTGAAAGGATTCAAGAACGGGTAAAAACCGAAAAATATGTCGGAACTGACGAACTGAACGAATTGCTACGTTCCACAATTGCCTCGCTTATGGAAGAAGGTCCCGATATGAAAAATCCTGATTTCACAACGCCAGATGGTTCTCCATACGTAATCATGGTTGTAGGCGTGAATGGCGTTGGCAAAACAACTACTATCGGCAAGCTGGCAAACAATTTCAAGAAAGCCGGCAAAAGCGTGTACATTGGTGCTGCCGACACATTCCGCGCTGCTGCTATCGACCAACTGCAGGTTTGGGCAGACCGAGTTGGCGTTCAAATGATTCGTCAGGATATGGGTTCCGATCCGGCATCTGTAGCATACGACACTTTGGCTTCTGCAAAGAAATCGGGTGCTGACGTTGTGCTTATTGACACAGCAGGACGCTTACACAACAAGATAAACCTGATGAACGAATTGTCGAAAATAAAACGTGTAATGCAGAAGATTGTCCCCGAAGCACCGCACGAAATACTTCTTGTCCTTGATGGTTCCACCGGCCAAAACGCTTACGAACAAGCAAAGCAATTCGTTAAGGCAACAGAAGTCAACTCTATGGCTGTTACAAAGTTAGACGGTACAGCAAAGGGTGGCGTCGTGATTGGTATTTCCGACCAATTCAAAATTCCAATCAAATACATAGGCGTTGGCGAAGGCATTGACGACCTCCAGATGTTTGACAGACGCGAGTTTGTTGATTCCCTTTTCAAGAAATAATTGGCAATGAGGCAGTATCTGCTAACATTGTGCATTTTGATTGCTTCATTTGCGACTAAAGCGCAAGTATGGATTCCTGTAACCGTATCCGACTCTCGTTCGTGCGAAAGCTATTCACTAAGCATCAAGGAAAATTCATACCACTCTTCGGTAACGTGGAAAGTTACGGTAAAGGACAATGTAATTTCTAGGACAAAGGTTCTGTTCTCCGAAACCTTCTACAATGAAAACGGTCAACCCTCGAAGATAATCTATTTTGGAAATGGCAATCGTCCCAAGTCGTTTACAATTGTTAAATACAATTCGCGCAATCTGCCTTTCGAGGAAGTGAACTTTACAGCCGATTCGGTAATGATTGGCGGAACCTTGTACGAATACAACAATGAAAATATGCTCCAAAGTCAAATTTCATATATAGGAACTTCTATTACAAGCAATTATCGTATCGACCGCACATTGGACAGCATTGTGGTCTGCGAGGTGGATTCACTCGGCAAAGTTGTAAGCAGCGGATATATCTCCAGTATTACTGACGACCAAAAAGAATTGGTTTTCAGACGAGTACAGAATCCAACACCTCAAAATGGCGATTACGACATATTGTCGGAAGTTACCCGCAAGCATATTGTTGGTTCAGCCGAAAAGAAGGCCTTCATATACGAGGGCGACAAAGTTGTAAAAACTTCGGTATATGACCATGAGGGAGACGAAATATCAAGCGCTTCGTTTGAATACGACAGGTCGGGCAATATAAGCCGCATTATAGAACGACGTGAAAAAGATGGTGCTACAAATGTATATATGATAAATTACAGGTAAAGCATCAAAACTCCTGCTCCACTCCTTTCATTGTGAGTTGCACACGCTTGCGTTCCTTGTCAACCGAAACCACCTTGACCATCACATACTGATGCAATTTAAGCACATCTGTAGGCGATTCGATACGTTTCTCCGAGATCTGCGAAACGTGGACGAGTCCATTTTCCTTGATTCCAAAATCCACAAATGCGCCGAAATTAGTAATATTGGTTACAATGCCAGGCAAAACCATGCCCTCCTCAAGGTCATCTATTCGATGTATATTCTTGTCAAATTCAAGCACTTTTATTACACCACGCGGATTGCGGCCTTTCTTTTTCAATTCGGATACAATATCCAAAAGGCTCGGCATACCAATCTGCTCGGTAACATACTTAGAAAGGTCAACACTATCAAGCATTTCGGGACTATCCGTCAACTTTTCAAGTGAAACCTTGCAGTCCTTTGCCATTCGAGCAACAACTCCATAAGATTCGGGGTGTACTGCCGTATTGTCAAGCGGATTGTCGCCATCGGGAATTCGCAAAAAGCCTGCGCACTGCTCAAATGCCTTGTTGCCCAAACGAGTTACTTCCATCAACTGCTTGCGATTAGTAAAAGCACCATGTTCAGCACGATAATCAACAATATTCTGCGCAAGCACAGGACCTAGTCCCGAAACGTAGGTCAGCAAATGTTTTGTGGCCGTATTAAGGTTCACGCCCACATTATTTACCACACTTACAACTACGCGGTCAAGGCTGTCCTTCAGCAATTTCTGGTCAACATCGTGCTGATACTGCCCCACTCCTATCGACTTGGGTTCAATCTTTACCAATTCGGCAAGCGGATCCATCAGACGACGTGCAATGGAAACTGCACCACGCACAGTAACATCATACTGAGGAAATTCCTCCCTTGCCACCGACGATGCCGAATAAACCGAAGCTCCATCTTCGCTGACAACAAAAACCTGCACTGGTCGGTCAAAATGTATGCGCTTGACAAAATATTCAGTTTCGCGACTTGCAGTTCCATTTCCAATGGCGATTGCATCTATCTTGTACGCAGACACCATCGACGAAAGCTTTTTCATTGCCAATGCCGTCTGTTCCTGAGGCTTGTGCGGATAAATGTTGTCGTTGTGCAGAAGATTTCCCTCGGTATCAATGCAAACCAACTTACAGCCAGTGCGATAACCAGGGTCAATGCCAAGAATACGCTTTTTGCCAAGTGGCGGTGTCATAAGCAGTTGACGTAAGTTTGCAGCAAAAACTTCAATAGCCGCTACATCGGCGTTCTCCTTGCTAAGCGAAGCAAATTCAGTCTCGATTGACGGTTTCAACAACCTTGAGTACGCATCAGCTATTGTTTCTTCTAACAAGCTGGAACACTGACCTTTGCCATGTACAAACAAATATTTCAGCTGCTTGAGCGAATGTTCCTCGTTGGGTGAAATGTCAACTCGCAAAAAGCCTTCGTTCTCGCCTCTACGCATAGCCAATATCCTGTGCGACGGACAAGTTGCCAAACGTTGCGAAAAATCAAAGTAATCGCGATACTTTTCAGCCTCTTCCATTTTGGATTTCACAACCTTGGAAGAAATTACAGCCTCTTGTGCAAATTGCTTGCGAATCCTCTCTCGTGCCGACTTGTCCTCGCTGATAATCTCTGCATTTATGTCGCTTGCACCAGCGATAGCCTCCTCAACCGACTTAACATCATCATTCAAATATTTTCTTGCCTCGGCATATACATCTAACGGCTTCTGCGCGAAAATCAGCTTTGCAAGCGGTTCAAGACCACGTTCACGCGCAATAGAAGCTCGTGTTCTACGCTTGGGCTTATATGGCAGATACAAGTCTTCCAAGTCGTTAAGGTTCCATGTGTTATTAATTGCGGATTCAAGTTCTGGCGTAAGCTTTCCCTGCTTAGCTATCGTTTCCAATATCGATGACTTACGCGCCTGCAAATCCTTGAAGTACTCGTTTCGCTTGAAAATCAACTCTATCTGTGTTTCGTCAAGTCCACCAGTGCGTTCCTTTCTATATCGTGCAATGAAGGGAATAGTGCATCCATCATCCAACAAAGCTACTGTATTTGAAACCTGACGCTCGGAAATTCCCGTTTCACCTGAAATAATCGTAAATATGTTCTGCATAAAACTATTTCTCTGTTTCGTTATCATTTTCTTCCTTTCTATGTGCGAAACTGAAGTACATCTGCATGAAATAACTATACAATGCCACCAACAGCATCGTTATTGTCTTTGATAGCAAAGCTGCAACCTCCTTGTTCGTTTCTCCCATAAAAGAAGGACCTATTACGCTTATAAAATCAACATTTACAAAAACAATCTCATTGAACAGCTTAAGCAACAAATAATTGAGCAAAATAGAACCGCTTACCGAAATGCCATATCTGAACAACTGCTTGTAGCCTTTAAGTTTTGAAGTCGTAAAAGTTATGTATTTAGCCAACAGGAATCCTATTATGAAAGTTATCGGGAACTCGGTTACAAAAGCAGCAATATGGGGCGAAATGACAACAAAACCAAGATCAAGATTACTAGCCCAGTAAACGTAATTATAGATTATGTAATACAGGAACAAATCAAACAATACATTCATTCCTCCTGTAAAAAGATACCTGAAGACTGTCTGCGGAATCAACTTCTGGAAAGGTTTATAAAACCAATCCACCACAATCACTATAATATCACGAATTTTTCGCAACATAAAATAAATAGGTACAAAAATACAACTTTATTTACGAATTTTGGTTTTAGATTTACGATTTTTGATTTCGATTCATTTTTGAGAAAAAGTAACTAATTTTGCAATATGAAGAAGATACTTATAGTTATACTAACAATGCTCATTATGAGCAATATAAATGCACAGCAAGAAGCATTTGACGAGTTTATGCTTCCTGTAAATTTCCCAATTCAACTTTCAGGCAATTTCAGCGAACCACGAGCTTCACATTTCCATTCGGGGATAGACATACGAACCTATACCGATGGCAAGCCGCTATACGCCTTGGCAGACGGATATGTATCTAGAATTTTAGTATCACCATACGGCTACGGACACGCAATATACATCGACTACGAAAACGGCTACCGTTCTGTATATGGTCACCTTTCGGCATTTGCAGGCGAAATTGCGACATACGTAAAAAACATTCAGTACGAAAAGGAATCCTTCAGAATAGATGTCAACCTATCTCCACTCGACATTCCTGTAAAAAAAGGACAATTAGTTGGTTACTCGGGAAATACAGGTCAATCTGGCGGTCCACATCTGCATTTTGAGATAAGAGAAGCAAGCACAGATATTTCGCTAAATACCGTAGGCAAATACGTAAAGCTGACGGACAATGTTCCACCAGAAGTTTCATCGGTAGTCATTTATCCGCAATCACCAACATCGTCGGTATCAGGAACATCCAAGAAACAAATGATAAGCATTACAAAAAATACGGCAAGCAGTTATAAACTTTCGGCACCGGTATATGCAAAAGGCAAAATCGGCATCGGAATCGAATACTGCGACAGGATGACCAACTCAAACAACCGCTACGGAGCAAAGCAGGTGGATTTACTTGTAAACGGTAAGAAAACGTACACCTCCATATTCGACAAGGTTGACTTCGACAAACAATCATGCAAAAACAGCTGTTTTGACTTCAACTACTACGTTAACGACAGCAAGTATGTGCAAAAACTATTCGTTGAGCCAAACAACGACCTTGACATCTACAGCAACCTGACAAACAACGGCTACCTGACAATTGGCACAAACGATTCCACGAAAATCCAAATCAAGGTTACTGACTTCAATGGAAATGTCAGCAATATAAATTTCACAATCCTACCCGACACTGCAACAGACATTAAGTTTCAAAATGTAAAAAAACTAAAATGGGACACCGAAAACAACCTTGAAATAAAAGGCTGCCGAGTTTCAATGGATTCGGCCACACTATTTGACGACCGCGAAGTTAAACTAACAAATATAGGGAACAAAAAATATTCGCCCATTTTTGAATTGGGAGATGAAACCGAAGCTGTAAAGAAAAGTTTTTCAGTCTCACTTGCCGACAGCCTTGTTCCGCCGCAATACAAGTCCAAAGCCTTCATCTGCCGTGAAATAAAAAAGAAGACCAACTACCTTACGTCTATATCAGAAAACGGCTGGCTTAGTGCAAAAACTAACAGGTTCGGAAAGTTCTACATACTTATTGACACTGTAGCACCTACCATAAAGCCTATCGTAATATCAAGCGACATGACAGGCAAACAATATATGGAGTTTAAGATAACCGACAACCTTGCAGGTGTAAGCACATACAACATATACATAAACGACAAGTGGGTACTTGGTGAATACGAGCCAAAGAAATCATCGCTTAAATACTTCTTTGACAATCGGTTGGCAAAAGCCGAAAGCTATAAACTGAAAGTTGTCGTTGGTGACAATGTCAAGAACGAAGCCGTTTACGAATACGAGTTCAAACGGAGATGAAAAATGATTTACCAGAAATCCAAGGCTCTTCTTAAACAATGTTATTTTCTATGATACAAGCAGTTAACGTTTGAATAAATCCGCTGACTGAGCTTGTCGAAGTCAAGATGACGAAATGATATAATGCGCATTAACCTTACCCTTCGACAAGCACAGGGGGTAGTTATTAGCTTCACGTCCAGAAATCATTTCAAAACATTTCTTCCTGCCTCTAAATCGTATTGTAAGGATACCTATCAAAATGGATTTTCTTGACCATCTCAAACAACTTGGTCTTGAACTCGTCTATATTCTGCAAGTCGGTTGCCGATACAAAAACGCAATCTCCATTCTTGGCAAAATACATTTCCTTCAGTTCGTCAAGCGAATAGTTTTCACGAGTTTTAGGTGTCAAGTCGTCCTCATCCTTCTTCACGTAGGTAAATGCATCAATCTTATTGAAAACCGTTAGCACAGGCTTATCAACAATGCCGATGTCCTTGAGTGTCTGCTCAACAACTTCCATCTGTTCACGGAATGACGGATGCGAAATATCCACAACATGGACAATAAGGTCGGACTCGCGAGCCTCGTCAAGCGTTGACTTAAAGGACTCTATAAGCGTTGTTGGCAATTTGCGGATAAAACCAACCGTATCGCTCAAAAGGAACGGCAGATTGTTTATTACCACCTTACGCACCGTAGTATCAAGAGTAGCGAACAACTTGTTCTGTGCCAGCACTTCCGATTTGCTAATAAGGTTCATTATGGTTGACTTGCCAACATTGGTATAACCCACCAGCGAAACCCTTACAATGCCGGTACGATTCTTTCGCTGCTGCACCATGTTACGGTCAATCTTCTGCAAATCAAGCTTCAACTTTGCAATCTTGTCAAGCACAATACGACGGTCAATCTCAATCTGGGTTTCACCAGGACCACGCATACCAATACCGCCGCGCTGACGTTCAAGGTGTGTCCACATACCAGCCAACCTTGGTAAAAGATATTGATATTGAGCAAGTTCAACTTGAGCCTTTGCGTGTGCTGTACGTGCATTCTGGGCAAATATATCAAGTATAAGATTCGTCCTGTCAAGCACTTTTACCTTCAGTTCACGTTCAATGTTTCGAAGCTGTGTTGGCTGCAATTCATCATCAAATATGACAAGGAATATCTCGTTTTCCTGAACATACTGCTGTATTTCCTCAAGTTTTCCTGTGCCAACGTAAGTTCTACGATTAGGAGAGTCAACATTCTGCACAAACTTTTTCACTGGCAATACGCCCGCTGTGCTTGCAAGAAACTCCAACTCGGCAAGATACTCATCAACTTGTTCACGCGTCTGCTGTCGGTTTACAATTCCAACAAGTACCGCTTTTTCTAATTCTTCGTCCTGACAATCAAACATTTTACTTCTGCCTAGAATTTGAAATTAATTGGAATAGTATATTTTACATTCACCGGCTGACCATCTTTCTTTCCTGGCTTCCACTTTGGCATAGCCTTGATAACACGCACAGCCTCCTTGTCGAGCGACTTTTCTACACCCCTTACTGCCACTACATTAGTAACCTTACCAGACTTGTCTATTACAAACTGAACAAAAACTTTTCCTGTAATACCATTTTTCAGTGCCTTTTTCGGATACTTTATATTTTCCGACAAATACTTTGCAAGTCCTTCATTTCCATTAGGGAACTCTGGTTTTACCTCCAATTGTTCAAACGCATATTCCACATCGCTACCTTGTACGGCATTTCCATTCTGCTTGTCCTGAGCATAGATAAAAGACGGAACAACTATACCTATTATTAATAATAACAATCTGAATCTTCCCATAAAAAATCTCATTTATTCATAAAAAAAGCCCTGTCGAAAGGCAGGGCAAAATATAAATCTTATAAACATTTAGTTCAACTTGAAATTGATAGGCACCTGATAAGTTACAGGAACCGCCTTACCTCTTTGTGAACCAGGCTTCCATGCTGGCATAGCCTTTACAACTCTAACAGCTTCAGCGTCAAGTGCTGGGTCAACACCTCTAAGCACCTTAACCTTTGTAACAGCACCAGTCTTGTCGATTACGAACTGAACGAAAACCTTTCCAGAAACGTTGTTTTCCTTAGCGATTGCAGGATATTTTGTGTTTTCAGCCAAATATTTCATAAGTGCCATATCGCCACCAGGATATTCTGGCTTGTTTTCTACAGCTGCAAAAGCTACAGGTTCAACTTCCTCTTCTTCTTCAATTTCAATTGTTTCTACGATATGAACTTGTGTCTGAGTCTTTTCGTCTGCTTCGGAATTGATATTGATATCATCAACTTTAACATCATCCTCAACAATTACAAGTTCCTCAATAACCTGCTCAGGTTCTGGTTCCGGTTCTGGTTCTGGTTCTTCAGGCTGTTCTTCTTCCTGTATAGTATTGTCGATTTCCTCCTCAATTACTTCATCAATTGTCAAGTCACCGAGCGAACCCATCGAAGCGTCTTCCGAAGACCATTCAAAAGCTACAAAGCAAACAGCCAAAGCAATTACTGCTCCTATTTCCAAAAAGATGATTCTGAACCTGTCAAGATCAGCTTTGGGTGATTTCTTTACTTGCATAATACAGTCCTTTCAGTTTAATTTTTCGGTTGTAAAGATACTAATTTTATTTTTTGCAACAAAGTTTTATTCTTTTTTTTATTCAAATGCATAATATACTAAGAAACAACGCCTTTCAATGTTGCAGAACTTGCTTCGGTAATTTTAACATCAACCAAATCGCCCTTTTTAAAGTTCTTTCTGTCAAATACTACCACTTTGTTCTGCTGAGTTCTTCCGCAAAGCATTTCCGAAGAACGCTTGGATTCGCCTTCTACAAGCACCTCAAACACCTTGCCTACATCGCTGCGGTTGCGCTCAAGCGAAATGCGATTCTGAATCTCGATGAGCCTTGCAAGCCTAGCCACCTTCTCCTCCTCTGGCACATCGTCAACAAGATTTTTTGAAGCAAACGTACCCGGACGGTTCGAATACTTGAACAGAAAAGCCGAATCAAAGCCGACTGTTTCCATCAAATCAACAGTTTGCATATAATCAGCCTCTGTTTCACCACAAAATCCGCAGAAAATATCGGTAGAAAGTCCGCAATCTGGTATAATCCTGCGAATTGCAGCAATTCTGTCAAGATACCATTCGCGAGTATATTTTCGGTTCATGCGCTCAAGCACAGTATTGCTACCCGACTGCACAGGCAAATGTATATGATTGCAAATGTTGGAGTTACGTGCAATTGTCTCTATCAGTTCATCGGAAATATCCTTGGGATGCGAAGTTGTGAAGCGAACCCTCATGTCGGGAACGTGCTTAGCCACCGTTTCAATGAGCTTAGGAAAATCCATATCTCCGCAAATGTACGAGATGACATTCTGACCAAGCAGTGTAAGTTCCTTATAGCCACTCTTATGCAAATTTCCAGCTTCCCTAAGGATGTCATCGGCACTGCGGCTACGCTCACGTCCACGAGTATATGGTACAATGCAATACGAACAGAAGTTGTTGCAGCCACGTGTTATCGACACAAAGCCAGAAATGCTCTCGCTATCAAGACGCAACGGCTCTATACCTGCGTATGTTTCTGCAATGTCGAAATCGGTGTCGGCAACGGGTTTGATGTCGGTTTCGCGCACAAGTTCAGGAATGTGCCTATAGGCATCGGGACCTGCCACAAAGTCAACAGCACCACTGTCAAATAGCTTGTCCCCCACCCTTTGCGCCATGCAACCTATAACACCGACTTTCAGTCCTTTGTTGCGATGCTTAAGACCTTTCATATAGTCGAGGCGGTTCCAAATCTTGCGTTCAGCATTGTCGCGCACCGAACAGGTGTTAATAACCACAACATCAGCAACCTCAATGTCGTCGGTAGTTTCGTAACCATCAGCCTTCATTATAGCTGCAACCATCTCGGAATCAGCGACATTCATCTGACAACCGTATGTTTCAAAATATATTTTTCTATCTATCATTACAGAGAATCAAAATAAAGCGCAAAGATAATGCAAATTATTGCTGACATGAAAAAAATGGATAAAAAGCTCTGCTATAAATGAACATTGCAACATTCGCCACTTATGTCAAAACAAATTGGTGATTTTTTTGAACATTCAATTATTCCAAATCGTAAATCGTAACTCTAAAATCGTAAATTATTATTACTTTTGTCGCTCAAAAAAATAACATATCAAACGATGAAACCTATAGTAAAGAACACTCTGACACACACAGGAATAGTAATCATATTCATTCTTATTTCCATTCTGTTTTTTGACAAGTTAGTAACGACCAACAAGGTACTCAACCAAGGCGATACACGCAACTGGCAGGGAATGGTAAAGGAACAGAAGGATTTTCTTAAGGAAACTGGCACTTATACGCATTGGAACAGTGCAATGTTCAGCGGAATGCCGACCTATCAGATTACCAACAAACCGCAGGAATCAATTTTTAAAGCCAAAGAAATATTCGACCTTGACTGGTTGGGTTGGTCTGAAAACATCGGTGTGCTATTTCTTTATTTAATAGGATTTTACGTCTGCCTCGTCGCGCTAGGTGTGAATCCGTGGCTAAGCTTAATCGGAGCATTGGCATTTGGACTTGGCAGCTACAATATAATAATTATTGAAGCCGGACACATATCAAAGGCATGGGCATTGGCAATGGTGGCTCCGATATTCAGCGGTATAATATTGACGCTCAAGAAGAAATACATTTTTGGGGGAATACTTTTCACATTTGCACTCGGTTTCCAGATTGCCTTCAACCACCCGCAAATCACATACTACACATTCCTGTCGGTACTAATTCTCGGAATCGTTTACCTCATCTATACAATCAAGGATAAGACCTTCAAGCAGTTTGGAATTGCAATATGCATATTGATAGTAGGTGCAATATTCGCCGTAGGTGGCAATGCCCGTCTGCTGATGATGAACATGGAATACTCGAAATACACCATGCGTGGCGGTTCGGAAATTACTGTTACACCCGAATCTCTGTCAGGCGACATTGAACATTCGCAAGACAAAAACAAGGTTGGTCTTAACAAGGACTACGCCTTTGCTTGGAGCTACGGAATCGGCGAAACTTACACTTTGCTCGTCCCCGGAAGCTACGGCGGTGGTTCAAACGAACCTGTTGACAAGTCAACAGATACATACAAGAGCTTCAAAATCAAGAATGCGCCTCTCTACTGGGGCGACCAGCCGTTTACATCGGGTCCAGTGTATTTCGGAGCAATAATAGTTTTCCTGTTCATTCTCGGTCTTTTCATCGTGAAAGGTCCAGAACGCTGGTGGCTGCTTGGAATAACAATCATGGCAATCATCCTTTCGTGGGGCAAAAACCTTATGGGTATCAACGGATTCCTGTTCGACCACCTGCCAATGTACAACAAGTTCCGCACACCGTCAATGAGCCTCGTAATTGCAAATGTCGCAATGGTAATGATGGCAATTCTCGCGCTGAAAAACATTTTCGATGACGGAATTGACAAGAAAAAGCTGAAAATTGCCTTGTATGCATCAACAGGAATCACCTGCGGCATAATCCTCATCGTATTGATTTTGTCGGGTTCGTTCTCGTTTGCAGGTGCGGTTGACGAGCAAATGGCAGCACAATACGGTGACAGTTGGCCAAGAATCCAGGAAATTTTCATTCAGGACAGACAGGACTTGTTCACAGCCGACTCGTGGAGGTCAATAATACTCATTCTGCTTTCGGCAGCAACATTATTCTTCGCTATCAGTTTCAAAGACAAGAAAAAAACGGTTGCTTTTGCTACAACAACAGCAATAATCGCCGTACTTGTAATCTTCGACCTTTGGAGTGTTGACCGCCGCTACCTCAACGACGACAGCTACGTTTCGAAAAAGGAAATGCAACTAAGTCCTACCGAAAACGACAAGACTATCGACCAGTATGCAGAGCGTTACGGCGACAAGGATTTCCGTGTTATGAACCTTTCCACCAGCACATTCAACGATTCGCGAACCTCGGCATTCCATCATTCAATTGGTGGATACCACGGAGCAAAACTACGTCGCTACCAAGACCTCATCGACTTCTACATGATGGGCGAACTAAACATGGACGTGCTTAACATGCTGAATACCCGTTACTTCATCGTTCCCGACCAGCAAGGTTCGAGCATGGTGCAACGTAACCCATCAGCACTTGGAAATGCTTGGTTTGTAGGCGGATGCCAACTTGTTGATGATGCAAACGCAGAAATTCTCGCACTCAACGACTTCTCCCCTGCCGACACTGCAATCATCGACAAACGTTTTGCAAGCTATGTGGATGGCAAAAACCTGTCGCGCGACACCACAGCCGTCATTG
>JAGCNN010000165.1 GCA_017645925.1 Bacteroidales bacterium | reverse complement strand
GCACACGCCATTTCCCTGACATCGTATTCGGGCTTCGCATAAATTCCTCTACGTGGATTTAGCAAAACTCCCTGCTTTACATAATAGTGCAGTTTGGCAGGCAATCCGTTTGTCTGCGAAATGTCAAGCAACATCAGTAGCGACTGCATTGTAAACACAGTCCTTTTGCTCGCCATTATTGTGTTAATTATTGTCATTATTGAAAGCCGTAAATAAAATTTATTTTTATTGTTAGCGCACAAAAATACAATAAATCTTTGAACTAGAAAATCTTTTTTAGGGAATTATTCATCAGGCACGGATTTCTACATTTCTCAAAACCAAGCAACGATAACTGGCAAAGCCGTTTGTACAGGCGCAAAATTTTGCGTCTCAACAGAAACGGCGTCAGCCATCAAACGGCGTCAGCCACAGAAACCAAGAAACGCCGAAGGCATTCAAACAGCGAAGCGAGAAACGGCTTTAGCCAATCAAACGGGCGAAGCCCACTCAAACGGCTTTAGCCATTCAAACCAAAAAAAATTTTCAAAAAAAATTTTTTTCCTAGGCAACCTTTTCCAAATTTTTGCGTTAACTTTGTGCGTAATTTTAAATTTTATAGGTATGAAGAAGTCTTTCCTCGTTCTTTATCTGCTGTTTGCAACAATCTCCTTCGCTTCCGCCCAGGAATGGCAGTGGGCGCATCGTTTTGGCGGTTCAAACTACTCCAACGGCAGTGGAACTATTAATTTTTACGCTAACCAGCCTCACAACCTTGTGCTTGATGCAGAAGGAAATTCATACTTGTTTGGCACCTATGGTAGTGGCACACAAATCAATGGAGAAGACTTGCCGCTTTTTGCCGATTATAATTGCGGCGCATTTGTAGCCAAGTTTGACTGTGGCGGTAATGTGGTATGGCACAAGGCGGTTGCGCGTTCTGGTCAAGAAAACTGCCACGCTCAATATATGATACTAAAGAACAATCACCTTTACCTTCAGGGAACCGTGCATATAGACCAACATTATAACACATATTTCCTTGACACAACAGTTTATGGCAGTCTCCTTTATTACTATTATGCCAACTATCCAGACAGCCTTACTTTCCCTTGGATTCCTTTTTCCGACTATACATACATAATGGAACTCGACCTTGACGGAAATATAATTGACTACAATCTGCTACAGTTAAACAACAGATTTCGGTCAAGTATATTTGATTATTATAATGTAAAAGTACCATTTACAATAGACAATGAAGGAAGCTATTATCTGCTTATGAAGCATGGGTATAATGCAATTGAAAACACGGAATATTTTGTTCTTAAACACAATGACACTCCAATTACCGATACCATATTTTCAAATATAAGGCATGGATATTATATACTAAAATTTGATTCTAATTTTAATTTCCAGTATATTAAGCCATTGGTCGAATGTATTCACAACCCATACCAAGCAATTGAAATGCAATTCTATGATATGAAATGTGACTCTGAAGACAATATATATCTTTGTGGTTACATCCAAGTTTATGACACTACAAGTACCCCTGCATATCCTTACGATGTAGAACTTGCAGACGACAAACACATATACTTGCAAAGCAAACAATTCCCACATGCCCTTATGCTTAAGATTAATAGTGATGGAAACATATTATGGGCAAATCAAACAAGGGACTATGGCCAAGATACTGGACTGTCAGAGTTTGAATCTATGTATCTTGATAATGCTACCAACAATATATATGTAACAGGACACGGAGTGGCTCCATTATCAGGAAATGATCATTTTACAATTTTGGGAGAAAACGACACTCTTATGCTCAATTATAATGGAGATTACGCATACTATTTGGAATATTCTCCTTATATTGGAGTATATTTTATCGCTTGTTATGACACGGACGGCAACTACAAGTGGTACAACTGCCCTAATACACTTGGATGTGATATTGGTGGTGTTGCTGCCCATAATGACAAATTGTATGCCGCTGTTAAATGGAATGCTTATGATTTTATTTGCAACGGAACCACATATTGGCCAAGTGTGCAACTTCCTGCTGGTCAATCAGGAACAGAAATTGGTGGATATGCCATCTGCGAATGGGATAGGCAAGGCAATATGACCAATGTAAGACAGATATATTGCAAGGCTCAAGACCGAACAAAACCATACGATACGCGAGTAAACTCATTGGGTGAAATTTATACAGTAGGTCGGTTCGACAACTTTATAGCATTCGGCACAGATACGCTTTTTGCACACAGCGAAAGCGATATGTTCATTGCCAAGTTCGGTCTGCCTTGCCCCACCTACATTTACGATACCGCCACCTATTGCTATGGCGAGGTAGTGCAGGGTGTAACCCTTACTGCTTCTGGCGATTACACATTTACATATCCCGAGGGTGCACAGGAGTTTGATAGCATTGTGCTTGTCCACGCCACCGTGCTGCCGCCGCTCACTATCGGGCTTAACGATACTACCGTCTGCACCGCCCAGCAGTTCTACTTGGATGCCTGTGGCGATTTCGATTCCTACCAGTGGAGCACAGGCGGTACCGGCTGCACCGAAATGCTTCAGTTCGACAATGCCTGTACGCAAAGCGTCTCGCTTACCGTCACCCGTGGCGAGTGTTCCGCATCCAAGACCATCAGCATCACCGCGCAGGTCTGCGATGGCATAACCGAACCTACCACCACGGCAATGTCGCTCTACCCGAATCCAGCCAGCGATATGGTTACAATTTTCGGAGATGGCTTCGTCAGTGCCACCGTCATCGACATCAATGGTCGCACCCTTCTCCGCACCACCGCAATGCAACTCGACATCAGCGGTCTCCGCCCCGGCGAG
>JAGCNN010000164.1 GCA_017645925.1 Bacteroidales bacterium | reverse complement strand
TGAACGACGGGTCGTCAATGTTGCCGGTTACGGGCAAATCTATCGAAATCTTCTTGTTTCTGTCGGACAAAATGTAAAGACCAGCCTTCAACGGAATGTTGCTGTATTCGGCCTTCACGTCCTTGCGCTTCTTTTCTACAGTGCAGTTCAAGATGTTAAGCTCGTTGGAGCTGTTGAGGTAGTTGTTCGTGATGGTGCTTATACTCGAAAGCGACAAAATACCATCGGTAAGCGGATAAGCGGTATAATGTACGCAATACGGCGACATATCCTTCAGCTTGATGTTCTTGAGCGAAATGTTGAGCTTCATGTTTGAGAAGTTCGACAACGAGCCTACAAACGAGCCTTTCAGTTCGCCCTTGTCGCCTACCTGTGCCTTCAGCTTTGCATCAAACTGCGAAACAAGGTTCAAGTTGTTGGCGTTTACGTTGATATTTGTTATCGGCAGTACAAACTTTTCGAGCAAGGAGTTGTCGGTATAGACGATGCTGGAATTGTCAAGAGTGAACTTCTTGATTGTCAATTTCATATCATCGCCACTTGACTCTGCCTTGTCCTCTTCTTCGTCGGCACTGTCTTCAATGAAAAGCTTGTCGATGTTATCGTGCAGAGTGTCATAGATAATGTACTCGGTCTTTATTCCGTCGATGAGTATCTCATTGAAGGCAAAGAGGCTCTTTTCGGTGTCAATCTTATCAATCCCTACCTTTATCTTGTTGGCTGTGATGACATCGTTTTCGTCCATATCCTTCAGTACGATGTCGTTGATTTCCACGTCACCGCTTGCAATAATGTTCATTATGTGCTCGGTTGAACCCTTGACAGAAATCTTGGATGTGAGCTTGCCGTCAAACGACGAAACATTCATGCTTTCCTTGAGATACGGGAAAACTGGTGCCAGCGAGAAGTCCTCAAGGTCGATGTCAAGGTCGTATTTGCCGTTTTCCATTCCGTAAGCCACCTGAAGACCAAGTTTTCCACCTTCGGCAAAGTCGAGGTTGATGCCAACGTCTGTATCTTCGCCACTGAAATAAATGTGCGGAATTTCGAGCTGCAGGTTACCCATTTCAAACTGGCTGCCAATAGCAATGTCGCGGTAATCAACATCGCCACCTTTCAATGTTATATTGTTAAGGTTTATAATCCAGTTTGTGCTGTCCTCTTCTTCGGGTTCCTCCTCGTCCGAAGCATAAAAATCAATCAGACTGTCGAAGTTGAAGGCATCGCCGTCCTGAATTATCACCGCTTTCGGGTTAATCAGCGTAATCTCATTGAGTTTCACCTCGTTACCCATCAACTTGAACGGATTCATTTTCACCACAAGTGTATCAAACGAACAAAACTCCTCCTTGTCATCGAGTTCCAACATTTTCAAACCAATGATTTTTACCTTGCCGACAAAAAGGTTTGTCCTGATTTTATCGACAGTAACTGTTCGTCCGCACAATTCCTTGCAATGGTTATTAATATAGTTCTTTGCGATTGGACCTGCTGCAAAGTTCACTATTAGGAGTAATCCCAATATTACACCGAGAATTATGCCAGTAACCTTTAAGGCTTTTTTTGCACCTGCATTCATTATATTTCAGTTTATTATTTTTCCATTATCTTGCCAATGGCATTGTCGTACAAGTCTTTAGCATCCTTTATGAAGCCAAACGATTCATCGTCGATTCTGAGTTCGCCCTTGGTAACATGGCCGAGCAGCGAGAACGGGAATTTTTCCTTCATCATAAAGTCAACAAATTCGTCCTCCTGGTCTTCGTTCATCGAAACAACTACCCTGCCCTGCGATTCGCCAAACAGGAAAGCATCGGTACGGAATTCGCTTGCAGTGGTGATGTCAAAACCAAGGTTGTTAGGCATTGCCGATTCGAGAAGGGTGATGTACAGACCGCCATCAGAAACGTCGTGCATTGACTTTACAAGTTTCTTTGCTGCAAGAATTTGCAACAGTTTTGACAGCTTTACTTCAAAATCAAGGTCAAACTTCGGTGCTGGCGACTTCTTAACCCTATGGTATGAATATAGGTATTCGGAGCAGTTGATGTCATCGGCACTTTCACCTATCAAATATATAACGTCGCCCTTCTTGTCGAAGCTCAGCGGAACATGGTTTGCCTTGTCGGACAAAATTCCGAGCATACCGATTACTGGAGTCGGGTCAACTGGTTCAGTCTTGCCAGCAATTGTGGTCTGGTTGTAGAACGATACGTTACCGCCGGTGACTGGAGTGTCAAAAGCACGGCAAGCTTCACCCATACCTTTTATTGACATTACAAACTGCCAGTATGCCTGCGGATTGTACGGCGAACCGAAGTTCATGCAGTCGGTGATTGCCACTGGCTTTGCACCTGTGCAGGCAATGTTGCGGGCTGCTTCGTCAACTGCTATTGCGGTACCTTTTTCGGGGTCGGCCTTCACGTAGCGGCTGTTGCAGTCGGTTGTGAGCGCAAGGGCGGTATTGGTACCCTTTACATTTACCATACCGGCATCCGACGGCTTGTTGGTTGTCATGTTCACAGTGCGAACCATCGAATCGTACTGTTCGTAAACCCATCGCTTCGAAGCGATGTTCGGATGTCCTGTAAGGAATGTTGCGACATCGTGCAAGTCAACATCTTCCTCTGGAATTGAATTTATGTCGAAATGCTTGTAGTCCTTCATGAATTCTGGCTCAACATATTCGCGTTCGTAAACTGGAGCACCGCCACCGAGAACAAGGCTTTCGGCAGGCACTTCGGCAACAACTTCGCCTCTGTACGAGAAGATGAGCTTGTCTTCGTCGATAACTTCACCGATACGTGCGCAGTTGAGGTCCCACTTTGCAAATATTTCTTCAACTATATGTTCCTTGCCCTTCTTTATGCAGACAAGCATACGTTCCTGCGATTCCGAAAGCAGGATTTCCCATGCTTCCATGTTGTTCTGACGCAGAGGAACAAGCGAAAGGTCGATGTTCATACCGCTTTCGCCCTTTGCCGACATTTCGGAGGTCGAGCAAATAATACCAGCTGCACCCATATCCTGCATACCGACTATTGCATCGGTCTTAGCAAGTTCCAACGAAGCTTCGAGCAAAAGTTTTTCCTGGAACGGGTCGCCAACCTGGATTGATGGAATGTCGTCGGCAGAATCTTCTGTGAGGTCGGCAGATGCGAATGTAGCACCATGAATACCGTCCTTGCCAGTTGAAGAACCAACGATGTATATTGGATTGCCCTTGCCCTTTGCAACAGCCGAAATCATGTCGTTCTTGTCCATGATACCTACCGACATTGCATTTACAAGCGGGTTGGTGTTGTACGATTCGTCGAAATTGACTTCACCGCCAAGAACAGGAACTCCGAAAGCGTTACCATAGTCGCCGATTCCCTTAACGACGCGGCGGAGCAACCATTTTGTATGTTCGTTCTCGATGTTACCGAAACGTAGCGAGTTGAGCTGTGCAACTGGACGGGCACCCATTGTAAAAATGTCACGGTTGATACCGCCAACACCTGTTGCAGCACCCTGATAAGGCTCTACTGCCGACGGGTGGTTGTGCGATTCAATCTTGAAAGCACAAGCAAGTCCGTTGCCTATATCAACCAAACCTGCGTTTTCTTCACCGGCACCAGTAAGCAAGCAACCGCCTTTGCGTGGCAAAGTCTTAATCCAACGGATTGAGTTCTTGTACGATGCGTGTTCGCTCCACATTACGGAGTAGATGCTCAGTTCGGTGTAGTTCGGTGTCCTGCCGAGCAACTGTTTTATCTTTTCAAATTCTTCTTCGTTGAGACCTAAAGTTTTAGCATCCGAAAATTCAATGTTTTCCTTCGACATAATATATAATTTTATTGTTAGCAAATAAGCCACAAAGTTAAGATTTATTTTCTCGGTTTTTAGTTTGAAATACGATTTTTTTTGAACAAAATTCACGGCTCTTTCATTTAGCCGCCCAATGAGGCGGTTCTGGGGCTAAAGCCGTTGCTAGGTTTCAAGTTTCTATGCCTGACGGCGTTTCTATGTTTCTGGGGTGTTGAATCGCGCCATGGCACGATTGTACAATGTAGCGGCGCAATGCTTTGCGCTCGTTGGATGGTTCTATGCCTGCGGCGTTTCAATGTTTCTGGTTTAAAGTTTCTGGTTTAAGGTTCAATGTTTCAAGGGTGTTCTTGCAGCCTAACGGCCTTGCTGACTGCCAGACAGAACTTCAGTTCGACAGTTTGACTTTTAGCCTTCTCTTCTTTTTGCCTTTTAGCCCAATAAAATAAATCCTTTTGCATCTTGTCGTCCAAATTTTCAAATCTTCAAATTCTCAATTCTTCAAATCAATCTTAAATCCTACTTCGTAAATCGTAAATTTTCCTTACCTTTGTTTCCCTAAAAAAATTAATTATGCGTACAATAAAATCATTGTTATTATTGATGCTGGTAACGTTACCAATATTGGCATCGGCTCAGAGAGCGAGAATTTCTTTCAGTTTTGTAATGGAACAAAGCGGTTCTCAGCTTTCAACAGACAGCATTTTTGTAGAAAACTTGTCGGCAAATTGCGACACAATGCTATATGCTCCTACGGCTTCGCTGAGTATAACAATACTCACTGGCATTGACGACATAAAAGAGTCGGGACATCAGTTCGGCATAGAATCATGGAATTACGATTCGTCGGACAAGGCAGTGTCGATAATGGCTTTTACTACAACCGAAAAGGTAAAGCTTTCGGTATTTGACATTTCTGGCCGCCAATGCTGTAACGGTGATTTTTCTGTGGGTTACGGACAAAATGTTTTCAAGGTTTATGGCTGCCCGCGCAACGCAGTTGTAACTTTGTCAAACGGAACGCAGGAAACTTCGGTATCGGTTGTAAATCCCGAAGATGTTTCTTCGCAATGCAGAATACAGTATGCAGGTAGCAGTGCAAATGTTTACACAAAGTCATTGCTGACATCCGACAAATTTGTTTTCCATTCGGGCGACCAGCTGAGGTTTACAATGTATTCTACCACTTGCAACGAGGTTATTACGCGTGAAATTGTTGACAATCCAACACAAAACAGCCAATATACCTTCGATTTTACAAATGTTGAAAATATCCGCCCCGACCTCATCGTTGCCTACGACAGCGTCTGCAACATGGACTCTATCCGTTGGACATGGCAGCCCGTAAATGGCGCAGAAGGATATAGATACAATACGGTTAATGACTACGAAACTTCAATTGATTTGGGAACAATTTGTTCAGCAAAATACGAACAACCATTGGATTCAAGCAGCACATATAGAATATACGTATGGGCCTACAACAGCTGCGGAGTGTCGGACGTGAACAGACTTTATGCATCAACCCCGGCACGCGAACTTACCGACGAGGAGTACGCCATTGCAACTACGGAAGACGAAACCCTTCGCATCCTAAACATATTTGAACAGCCTGATTCTGCCATACTTCGCACCCAGTCAATAAATGTGGACATAACTGACACTATATGGAATTACCTTGCTGGAAGGATGTATGAGGCGGCAAGGAGAACCGGAGTGGGCATTGCGGCTCCACAAGTTGGCATAAACCGCAAAGTGGTATGCCTGCAGCGTTGGGACAAATCGGAAGGAACAGGCGTTTTTGCAAGCCATCCGTGGGAATTCTATTTCAATCCGCAAATTGTTGAATATTCCGATTCGGTTGTACGTCGCAACGACGGATGCCTTTCTGTTCCCGATGGTGGCGATTATCCTACAATCGGCGGCTACTCTTATCGCGCGACATGGGTAAGAGTTACATACTACGACACCGACGGAGTTTTCCACGAGGAAAAAATCAACCATCAATACACTGCACATATTTTCCAGCACGAGATTGACCATCTGAACGCTGTAATGTTTTTCGACCGTCAGGTTGAGGAAAATGCATTCAAATTTACCATAATTGAGGGCGATTCGTACGAAGGTCTGCCCGAAATCCGCTAAGAATGAGCCTTCGCCGTAAAATATTGACCTTGGTTTTTGCGTTGCTGTTCGTGCTTTCGCTGCATGGGCAGAACGATGGCTTTGTGCAATATCATTATCCCAACGGCGCAGTCTCGAGCGAAGGCACTTTGCGCAACGGCAAGCCCGACGGATTCTGGAAAAGCTACTACGAGGACGGAACATTGAAGTCGGAAGGCAAACGCACAATGTTTGAACTCGACAGCGTATGGAATTTCTACACCGAAGATGGAAACCTCGAAAAGTCCATCACCTACCGCGACGGGAAGAAAAATGGTTTTTCGTATGGATATAAATTTTATTACAATGCCGATTCTGCGAAAGTTTACTATTTGGAATCCAAGGAGTTGTTCTTGAACGGCACACGCGAAGGAAATTCGTTTTTCTACAACAAGGACGGCTATCTGCAATATGTTTACAAGTACGTCAGCGACAAGCGCGATGGAGAGGGCTACGAATTTGACCGCGACAGCACAATAATTTCAATAATAACCTATCGTCGTGGCTATCTTGTTCAAACGCAAAAGATAAACCGCACCGACGACAACGGTCAGAAACAAGGTCGCTGGGTGGAATTCTATCCTTCGGGGGCAAAAAAGACCGAAACGCAATATTACAACGGCAAAGTTAATGGCATTCAGCGCAACTTCGACCAGTCGGGAAGGCTTGTTGCCGAGCAGCGCTATGTTGACGGCAAACCTTTTACTGTGGAAAACGACACCACATTGTCGGAAACTGAAATGGCCGAATACAAGAAAACCTTCTACGACAACGGAAAGCTAAAGACAGAAGGCGCATTTCTACACAATTTACCAATCGGAATACACAAGGAATACGACGAAAACGGCAAGCTGACAAAGTCGCTGGAATACTCGTCGGAAAGTGTGCTTGTAGGTGAAGGCATGTTCGACGAGAACGGCAAACGCACCGGCAAATGGCGTTTGTACGATGGCTACTGGGACTATTTTTATGCCGAAGGTTCCTACCGCAAAGGCAAAATGACTGGCGAATGGTCGTATTTCTATTCAAGCGGAAATCCAGAAATGCAAGGCGAATACGACAACGACAAGCCAGTTGGCGAATGGACCTGGCTATATCCGAATGGTGTCAAGCGTCGTATGGAAAACTACTACGATGGGCTTCTTGACGGTGCATACGAGGAATACGATTCTGTTGGCAACATACTGGTAAAAGGTTCGTACGCAGAAGGTTTGAAAACTGGCGAATGGGAATCGCATATTGGCGATGTCGTACAATACGGCTCGTATTCTGCCGACGAAAAGACTGGTGAATGGAAATCATACTACATCGACAGCAACAAGTTGAGCTATTCCGGCTCTTTCCGCGACGGTGATGCTATCGGGCTTCACAAATGGCTTTACCCCAACGGACAGATTGAAACCGTTGGTGAATATCGCGGCGGACTGAAGCACAAGGTATGGTACAAGTACAATCCAGACGGAACTGTCTATATGACACACACATACCGTTTCGGAAACCTCATCAAGATTGATAACGTAAAGGTTCAAAAACCTGGTCGTAAAAAATAACAGCACAACGCCTTGCGACAAAAAACGCAATGTTTTGCGTTCCATTACACGCATTACCAATCAAATCGCCTATGCCAATTCGGTTTCCCCGTTTTCTCCGTCCTCCAAAGCAAAGCCTTCCATCATTTCCGAATCAACGGCACCACTTTCAATCCGCTTGCCCTCGTACAACAGGAAATTCATGCTCTTTAGCTTGAAAGCCTCGGCAATATTGTCGCCATCCTTCCTGATGACTATGCCTTCACGCGGCAAAGTGTTGACACACAATGGCTCATTCTGCTCCATACCAAAATGCTCGCTGTCGTTCTTCATTGCCTCAAGCAGATTTTCATGCCAATGCGTGTTTATGTCCAAATCGGGGTACAAGTCGCGCAAAGTACCGTGATACAATAGATTAACTGGCTTTATAATGTCGGTGAACACTTCGGGATTCTTATCAATGAGAGCCAATGTCCATTTGTAAACATCCTCCATTTCCATCTCGACAATTGAATCGTCCTCCTTGCTAATGGTAGTAATGCGGTAAGGCATTAGAAAACACTTTCCTACATCGCAACCATAGTCAAATGGCGACTGAAACATGGTGTCGGTGTCGGGAATATATCCGCAAACTTCGCCATATACAGTCATACCTTCGGGAATGTAGTCCTTGATTTTCTCGTTGTACCAGTTCCAGATGTCAAACTCATAGAAACCCTCATCGTTGCCCTGACCTACATAGCGATTACGCGGCACTCTACGCGATGAGCAGATATTTCCGTATTCCACGCTGAAATTCTCAGCCAAATGCTCGTTTAGATACTTGTTGCGCTCATATTTCTTCACAAACAGAGAAGTAATCCTAACGCCCAAGTTGTGTATAGCCTGCCCTGGCCTCAAGCGCTTAGGCACACGCGTAGGAACATTGGCGAATATAGCCGAAGTACCATGCATCTTTACCGTTATATAAACCGAATCTTCCGGCTTGAACCGCCATATATTGTCGTTCAGCATCTTGGTGTCGTAGTTGAACTTGAAGTATTCTGGGATAATCCTGTCGAACAACCTGACACTGCTTTTGCGCTTCGGAGTGGCACTTTGTGTGCGCTTTTTCTTGCCGCTTTCGGGGACGTATGCCTTTATGAACATCACACCATCAATAGTATCAAAGTTGAAAGGAATTTCGTTGCCCTCATCGTCGTGCGCAATATAGTCTTCAAGCTTTATGTCCTTGAAACGGCTGTTCCACCTCACTAGCGAATCCTCCCTGAAGATAATTCCCATTGACGGGCAACCGCGCAGCCTTATCATCTTGAGCCTACCCTTCTTGTTGAAAAATCCCACAAGTTTCTTGGCTTCCGCCTCGCGACCTTCGTCCATCAACTTCTTGACCTCATCGTAGTTGGAATTCAGCTCTCGGCTGCTCATCTCAAAAAGATTGTTCTTGGAAAGAAACTCATAGTTAAGTCGCGTTTCGTTCTTGCAGTATATCACCACATCTCCCTCATTGATAGTACTTTTGTTGCACACAATGTTATATCCGCCGATAACCGTCTTCACAAGGTTGTCGGAATTTTCAACCGGCTCGATATGCTGAACCCTTACAATGGAGGCACAATATTCCTCCTTCATTTTCTCTGACTGTGTAAATATCTGCATATTAAAACGTTTTACTCGTGGTACACTTTATAACTAATTTCGTGACAAAGTCAATATTATTTGGCTACAAATCAACATTTTTCTCAAGTTCGGCAAACTTTTCAGCCATGGTAGGATTATTTCTAACAAGTTTCTTGATAGAGAGATCCTGCGCCTTGTTGTTTGCCAGACGGAGATTGTTTTCCGAGCCTTGCAGTGCAGACTTTACCTTCTGCAAATGGTCAATGGTCTTGTCAATTTCTTCGATAGCCTTTACAAACTTCTCGGAAGCCAGACGGTAGTTGTTGCCAAACTTTTCCTTGAAATCGTTTATGTCGTTCTCAAAATTGGTGATGTCAATGTTCTGGTTACGCACACGCATCAATTCAGCCTTGTACTCAACAGTATGTCTTGCTGCATCGCGAAGCAAGGTTATCATAGGAATAAAGCACTGAGGCCTAACAACATACATTTTTGGATATTCATACGAAACATCAACAATGCCGGCATTATACAATTCATTGTCGGACTCAAGAAGCGATACCAATACGGCATATTCGCACCCTTTTTCCCTCCTGTCCTTGTCAAGTTCCTTGAAAAAGTCGCTGTTCTTGTGCTTTGTGCTTGTCGTATCACACTCATTCTTCATCTCGAACATTATCGAAACATACTCCATTCCCTCATCGGTGAAGTCGCGGAAAATGTAGTCGCCCTTGCTGCCCGAACTGGCATCGTTATCCTTTCCAAACTTGGCATTCGGAAAAGCAGATACGCGCAACTTGTTGAACTCTATTTCACAATGCTGCTCAAGCGACTCGCCTACCATCTTTGTCGAAAGCCTAGCCTTCAAATCCTTGTAGTAAGCCAATGCGTCATCCTTTTCCTTCAATTTGCTTTCATACAAATCCTTGATGTTCTTTTCGTTAAGTTCTGCATTCTGCTGAGCCTGCGAAATGTTGGACTTTAGCGTTACAATCTCCAGATTCTTGTCTGCAAGCTCCTTGTCTTTCTGCGAAACAGCCTCCTTGACAGCCATTTCCTTCTCCATGCTACCAGAATTTATCTTTGCATTAAGTGCATCTATCTGACGAGAATATTCCAGATTCTTCTTTTCGGAATCCAGCTTTATCTTAGCAATCTGCTGGTCCTTAGCACTTTCAGCCTCCTTTACAGCAAGAAGTTTTTCCGACTCGCTCTGGCTCAGCTTGTTTTTCAACTCGCTAATCTGCACCATAAGTTCCGCTTCTGACTTTATTTTCTCCGCATCCGAGCGCGACTTTGCATTTTCCTCAATAAGCTTGGCCTTTTCCCTAAGTTCCTTATCAAACGCTGCATCCCTCACCTGATTCAGTATTGCAGCAAAACCCGACTCGTCAACGCTAAAAACTTTTCCGCAATGCGGACACTTAATTTCATTCATAGTCAACAATTTAATTTATACGAAACATTTATCACAAAAATATATAAAAAATACAAATCGCCAATCCAAAATCGGAAATCAGTAGCGGTGTTGCACGCAACAGCCGCTACTTTTGGCACAAAGCATTGTGCAGCTAGAATCCCACTTTTGCATGTTTTGAGCTCATGAACTTCTCATTCTTGCACTGGTCAAGTACGAAATTGAAATCCGGACGATTACCGCTGATGACCTCATCCATAACAACCTTGCGGACAATGTTGTCGATTTCGCCTCCCGAAAAATCGTAGTCGGCAGCCAATTTGCGACACTGGTCCTCGGCCAACCATACAAGTTTGCTCTGCCAGATGCTCTGCTTTGCCTCGAGTGTTGGCTTGTCGAATTTCAACTTGAAGATGAAACGACGCTCAAAAGCAGGGTCAAGGTTATCGGCAAGATTGGTGGTTGCAATCAGGATACCATCAAGTTTCTCAAGCTCCTCAAGAATAATGTTCTGTATGGCATTCTCGGTCTGAGCCACACTCGAAGAACTTACATCCTTGCGCCTGCTGAACAAGGCATCGGCCTCGTTGAAAAGAAGAATAGGCTTCTGCACCTCATCCCTGCACATAGCGGCATAGTCGGTGAAAATACGCTTGATAATCTTCTCGCTCTCGCCAAACCAGCACGACTTGCTTGCGCTTATGTCAACATGATACACCTTGCGACCGGTCTTGCGGGCAATCTGCATTGCTGTTTCGGTCTTGCCGGTTCCTGGTGCGCCATAGAAAATTACAGCCACACCCTTTGGCATCGACTCCTTTTCGAGGCGCTTCTGCAGATTTACAAAGTTCTCTTCCATAAGGCTCTGCGCAAGAAAATCTATCTTCTGCTTCAATTCAGGAGCATAAAACATCTGCTTTTCCTTTATATCTTCCGGCAACTCAAGTTTTTTATCCTTGCTGCCCTTCTTCGAATACAACTGAACATCGTCTTCAAGGAACAATTCCTTGCCCTTGTCGGTAAGCTTAATTGTAATGTCCGAAATAAAATTACCATCCGACTTCTCGATAAGGTCAGCCTCCAGCAAAGGATGCTTGCCATTAATCAAATCGTTAGCAGCACCCATACGTGCACGCATCGAATCGTAAATATCACTAAGCGTTGACTCCAAATCGGACTCATGTCCGCGCATATTAGTTATAAAATCGTCGCAACACTCATAGAAAAATGTACGCAAATCGATTGCCTGAACAAGTTTTTTCAGGTTCTGCACAAACTTCAAGTCCGAATTCTGAGCTTCAAGAGCCTCAACCTCAGCAAACAAACGACGCGTCGGCTGCCCCGAATCGCTTCTCTCGGCAATCATATCCGACACAAGGTTGCAGAATATGTACCTGTCAACGCTCTTCTTCTCCGACTTTTCGTACGCCGTGTTATTCTGAATTGCATCCGCCAAAGACTGGTCAAGCCTATATGACAAGCGATGGCAATTTGAACACTTTACAAAAATTCCATCCTTGACAAGTCCGTCAAAATACTTCCTAAGTGGCATAAAATCAACTGCGTTCAGGTCAAAATAATCCACGATTTCCCTCATTTCGAACGACGAATCGCAGTCGGCAATAGCCTTTGAATAAGCCGCAATGACCAGCATAGTCTCAATCTCCGGCATTTTCAGATACTTGGCGAAACGAGCAATCATCCTTTTGACTTTTGGCATTTTCGAAGCCGTCAGCGGCATCTGGTGGCGACCTCTAATACAACTTGAAAAATCTTCCTCGTCATCCTCGTCGGGAAAATCCGGTGCCGCGAAAAACTCCGGCATATACAAATTAAATACTGCATTCTTGCTGCCCTCCAAATCCCTTGAAAGCTCGCAGAAAGTCATCAACGCATTAAACTGCTCCTTTTTCATCGAATTCTTTTTCATCTTTTCCGTTTTAAAATATTAAACAATCAAAAACTTCGCAATACTAGCCACAACATACGACAAAACGTGTCGCAACTTTCAATAATTTTGGCAAAATCTGTCGTAACTTTTACCGACAAGAAATTCATTCGCTATAACATAACGAAGATTCCTAAAAAATTAAGTTCGATTTTTCACTTTTCCATATTCATTCCCCTTTTTTCATTTTTTCAGGGTGCAAAGATAATACGAATTGGTCTGATGACAAAAAAATTATGGTACTATTTTGCAAAAATATTATAAAAATAGCATTTTCAGGCACTTAAAACAAAAGGCGGGCTAAGACCGTCTCGTTATCGTATGTTTTGTGGTTGTATATCGTATGTCCGAAATGCGGATAGAATCGCTGGAAGGGACGGAACATGTATGCGTAGTGTCAGGTTTGAAACAATGTTGTCTGGATTTGTAACCTTTAGCTCGCTGCCATAGCAGCAACCTTCAGCTCGTTGCCAATGGCAACAATCCGCTAAAAATTGTTCTGATTACGCATTACAAATGCTGATACTCAAGTCTTTCGGATTGCCCATAGGGCGAGCTAAAGGTTGCAAATCCGAAAGAACATAGAGAACATAGAAAGAAAAGAAAAAAAAGGACGGCATTGAACCGTCCTTGATGTTTCTTTAGTCGCTTCGCGAGAAATTTTACAAATTTATACAAATCTTTCAAATCCTATTTGTTTGATTTGGAACATATTTGTACAATTTCTGCCCTTTAGGGCACTCCTATTCCTTTACGAAACTCCGCTGGCTGAGCGTAGCCGAAGCCGCGTGGATGCGTACCACATACACCCCACTCCTCAAATCTTCCACATCGCAAGCAGCATTGTCGCCATTTACCTCAATGCGCTTCACCACCTGTCCCATCACATTCACAATCTCAATTTCCGAAATTGTTTCCGATGATGTGATGTTAAGGATGTCGGTGGCGGGATTCGGGAAGAGGGTGATTTCGGTTGCAATGCTTTCGTCTATTCCAACAGCAGGAATGAATGACGCGATATAAGATGCATCACTTGTCACGGTTATGTAGCGTGGATTGTCGGTGTTGTCGTCGTTCCATGATGCAAACCGGTAGCCATCGCGAGCCGAAGCCGAAATCTCTATTTCTGTGCCATAGTCGTATGTGCCACCCTCGCTAACAGTTCCCATTGCAGTGTCGGCAGACTCAACGGTAATCGTAAACCTGTCAATTGCAAATTCGGCAGTATAAGTCGTGTCCTCAACAACCGTTATCGTACGTGGATTGTCAGTATTGCCGTCGCTCCACTGAACAAAATGATAATGCTCGCTGGCACTTGCCGAAATTTCTATTTCTGTGCCATAGTCGTATGTGCCACCTTCGCTAACTGTTCCCATTGCAGTGTCGGCAGACTCAACGGTAAGCGTAAACCTGTCAATTGCAAATTCGGCTGTGAAAGTAGTGTCCTCAACAACCGTTATAGTACGCGGATTGTCAGTATTGCCATCGCTCCACTGAACAAAATGATAGTGCTCGCTGGCACTTGCCGAAATCTCTATTTCTGTGCCATAGTCGTATGTGCCACCTTCGCTAACAGTTCCCATTGCGGTGTCGGCAGACTCAACGGTAATCGTATGCTGGTCGATGGCAAATTCGGCGGTGAAAGTAGTGTCCTCAACAACCGTTATTGTGCGTGGATTGTCAGTATTGCCGTCAGTCCATTGTACGAAATGGTAGTGGTCGGCAGGGATGGCGGATATTTCCACCTGCAAACCCTCTAGATATGTTCCGCCACCAGTTGCCGTTCCTATAGTTTCGTCGGCAGAAGTCACAGTTATTGTGCGCCATGCTGCGAATGTTGCCGTGTAAGTGGCATCTTCGGTAACAATTATTGTGCGTGGATTGTCGGTGTTGCCATCGTTCCAAGCAACAAAACCGAACCCTTCGGCAGGTATAGCCGAAATTTCCACCTGCGAGCCTTCATAATATGTTCCACCACCACTGACCGTTCCTATAGTTTCATCGGCAGAAATCACAGTTATTGTATGCCATGCCACAAAATTTGCCGTGTAGGTGGCATCCTCGGAAACTAGAATTGTTCGCGGATTGTCGGTGTTGCCGTCGTTCCAAGCGACAAAGCCATATCCATCGGCGGGCGTAGCGGAAATTTGTATTTCAGTGCCGAAATCGTAGGTTCCGCCACCGCTGACCGTACCAGTAGTTTCATCGGCAGATTCCACAGTAATCGTATATTGGCTGATTGCAAATTCGGCTGTGAAACTACGGTAGCCCCCAAGAATTACTGAACGTGGATTGTCGGTATTGCCATCCGTCCATCTTACAAAGTGATACCCCTGTTCGGGATACGCTGCTATGATTGCTTCAAAGTCGGTGCAGTTGGGCTGCTGCGTTACTCTCGCTGTTCCCCATTGAGGATTTACACTCGACAGAGTCAACCTGAACATAGCGTTTTCACTCATATTTGTGAAGTTGCTCCAATATGTGGCAGCACTATATCGCGACAGGGTATTGCAAGGCACAAAAACAGCAGCCGTGTAAGAAGAGAAAGAACGGGTAAGCGTAGGCGGGTTGAGACATTTTACAATTATAGTATCCACTTCGTTGCAACCTAAAAATGCATTATCGCCAATACTTGAAACAGAATTACCGATTATAAGCGAAGACAGATTGCTGCAATATTTGAATGCATAATCGCCAATACTTGTGACATTATTTGGTATTGTAAATTCTGTTAGTCCACTACACTGATAAAACGCTGAACTGCCAATGCTACTTACGGAATTCGGAATGATTATAGATGTCAGTCCGCTACATCCATAAAACAATGAACTGCTAATGCTTGTCACATAACTTGGTAGTGTTACGGACGGCAGACCAGTACACCCAGAAAACACACCATTAGCAATATTTGTTACGGAATTGGGAATAGTAACAGATGTGAGACCTGTGCAATTTTGAAATGCCTGTGCGCCAATGCTTGTAACCGAATTCGGAATGGTTATAGATGTCAGTCCGCTACAATACGCAAAAGCCCCAAAGCCAATGCTCGTAACAGAATTGGGAATTGTTACTGATGTAAGCCCAGCGCACCACCGAAAAACACAAGAATCAATACTTGTGACCGTATTAGGAATTATAAAATTGCCAGTTAGTCCGCTACAACCCTGAAATGCATAAACTCCTATAGTGGCGACAGATTCGCCTAAAGACATATCTGTCAGTTCGCTGCAATCAGAAAATGCGTATCGACCAATGTTAGTAACCGAATTGGGAATTGTCCCTGAAGTAAGACATGTAGCGCCAGCAAATGCATATCCATTAATTTCAGTTACCGTTTCCGGAATAACTAGGTCTGTTATAAGACTGTCGTTAATATATAGGTTATGAGCATAGTGTAGTGGATTTGCACTTTGATCGGCAAATGTTATATTGCACCACTGCCCAATAGTGCCTGCGTAGTTTACTCTTGTAAATTCGCTGTAATTTATAAATGCATGAGAAGGAAAATATGTAACATTATTGCCAACATTCAAAGTTGCCAGCGATGTACAACCAGCGAATACACTATAACTAGAACTTCCCATAGTCGTGCAGTTTGTCGCATTGTAGTTGACCGTTGCCAGATTGCTACAATAACCGAAAGCCCCTTCACCAATACTTGTAATGGCATTAGGTATTGTTACCGTAGTCAGTCCGGTCCAACCGTTAAATGCATAATCCGGAATGTTCGTTACCTCATCTCCAATATTCAAGATTGCAAACGATGTGCAACCGCTGAATACAGATAAAATTTCTACACCGCTTCTCCCGCCCATAGTTGTGCAATTTGTTGCATTGAAGTTGACTGTGGTAAGTCCGCTGCAATTTTTAAATGCATAACTGCCAATACTTGTAACGGAATTGGGGATTGTAACCGATGTCAGCCCACTGCAACCATAAAATGTATTATCGCCAATGCTCGTAACTGAGTTAGGAATAAGCAGTTCGCCAGCCAGTCCGCTACAACCGGAAAAAGCATAACTGCCAATGCTCGTAACCGAATTGCCGATTGTAACCGATGTCAGTCCGCTGCAATCCCTAAATGCATAACTGCTAATGCTTGTAACGGAATTGGAGATTGTAACTGAAGACAAGCAAGTTGCTCCGTAAAAGGCATTAAATTTCGGAATTATCCCTTTTGGTCTTGTAGCCGACATAACGACATTTCGACATATCGTTATAACGATTTTTCTGCTACTCGCAGAATTTACATCCGTGTTTACATAGTCCCTACCTTTGCGATGTAACCAAAGACAACGGACTATGAACCAGTTTGAATTTTTCGAGAAGTTTCCAACCGAAGACAATGCGATAGACTTTATCGTGGAAACGAAGTATAAGGACGGCTATGTCTGCCCCAAGTGCGGATGCGTGCATCACAGGATATACCACCAGAAGTACAATCATCGTTACTTGTACTGCAACAACTGCAAGAGCGAGTTCTCCGCCCTTACGGGTACTATATTCGAGCATACGCATCTTGATTTGCGTATGTGGCTGTTCGCCATAAATCTCGTGCTTATAGCCCGAAAGGGTATAAGCGGGCTTCAACTTCAAAGAGAACTCGGTATGGTGTCCTACAAGGGTGCATTCCGTATGCTCAAACTTATACGCTACGCAATGGGGACGGAAGCCCATAAAGATACCTTTGAGGCGATTGTCGAGATTGACGAGACCTATGTGGGCGGAAAGCCGAGAAAAAGGAACGGGGAGAAAAAGAAGTCCAAACGAGGCAGAGGGACAAGCAAAACGCCAGTCGTGGGCGTGGTCGAGCGCAGTAGCGGGCGCATATATGCGAAGGTTGCGCTGCCGAACAAGGAAGGGAAGAAGTTAAGCGGAAAGCAACTGCTGTCCATACTTGATGAAGTCTGCAAGTCCAATACAACGGTTATGACCGACCAACTATCAAGTTACGGGATTCTGGACGGCAAGTCCGACAGGAAGTACATACACATCAAGATTGACCACAGTATGACATACTCGTTGGGCGATGGAAAGCACACCAACACCATCGAATCCTGCTGGGCGATATTGAAGCGCGGTGTATATGGTATCTACCATCACATATCGGCAAGGCACTTGCAGGAATATGTGGACGAGTTCTGCTACCGCCTTAACCACCGCGATGTCGGGCGTGCATTTAAGCACCTGCTCGGCTTGGGCATAGGCTGTGTGTGTGCAAGGGCATAATAAAGCCCGACACTTTTGGTATCGGGCTTATGTTGTAGATGTGGCGTTATAAAGCACTTGCTTGGACTGGAATTTAGTAAGGTTGCTACGCGATTACCATTCGTCAAGTCCTTCTTTTTCAAAATCTTCTTTTGTCACCAGAACTTCTTTCACGATTGACATTTGGAATATAAAAGACCTTAACTCTATATTCCCGCTCCTGTAATCTTTCCATTCTTTTTGCGTAGGTTCTTTAAAATTAAACATAGACGTTTGGATTGAAGACATTGCCAAATATTCCGCAACCCAAGTTCCATCAGTCATTTCTGTAAAATGTAACTCATCGGGGTTAAACTTATGTCCGTCGCATTCTCTATTTATGTATTTTTCAACACAATTCACTATGCTAATCCCGTTTCCTTCGGGGATAATATCGGTTTCTTCCGACATATCTGGGTCTTCACCGTTTGTATAGTGGTTGTCGTTTACGGTTATATGGGCATTTGCAATCCTAAAAATAACGGGTGCATAATTCGCGCTTGCCCCATTTGCATTTACCATCTCGTTCAGTTTCTTAATGTGTACCATATTCAAGTCAATTATATTATTCTACTATTATTTATATTTTGAACTTTCGCTGGAATTTGTTACCTTTGCCGATGAAAAGATGGAAAGTTTCCGATATATTATATAACTCGTTGGCGGAATTAAGCGAGCGCATATTTTATCCATCCAATAGGTCTGTTATTGACGACATTTAGGTACTGGGCAATAGTAAAGGCTGAAATTTTGCTGATAATTCTAGTGAAAAAACC
>JAGCNN010000163.1 GCA_017645925.1 Bacteroidales bacterium | reverse complement strand
CCTCTTGTAACCTGTAATAACGTACTCGCCGTATGTCGAAACATCCCGGATTGAACAGCGCACATATGCGACTTCTGCGGGGAACGCAAGGCTTTGATCCTCGTAGCCGCTGACAGAATTCCATTTACAGTTTATGCCGTACAGGAAATTCTTGTTGCTGTCATAAAACGCAATCGACCCGGAATGGTTGCCGCTTGTGCTTGGAACCGTCACCCGTTTGCAATTAATCCGGCAATAACTGCGGATATCCACGTAATTCGTGCAATTGAACACTTCGGATGTCTGCCGCTCTCCGGTTTTCCCGTCAATCCCGTATCCCGGAACAAATGTATACGGAATCACAACAGGCAAGCCCTCAATGTCAGCTTCAGACCCAACTTCGGCTTTAAGCCCTTCTATATCGGTTTGCATGGTTGCAAGCGTGCTTGGAAGTTTCGCCGTGCCGTATATGTCAAACGTTTCGCCTTCCGGCGGCACTTTGAACATTGTACAGCGCACAAATGCGGCGTTTGCAGGCATATTAGGCGTGTACCATTCATAGTGCCTTGTATCTGCATTTTTAACGCTTATAACGCCACTAATGTACGTTTTAGATGCGTCATAAAACGCAATGCCTGTATTAACTGATGTTGCTGTTGTGTAAAGTCTCTTATATGTAATGGATGAAAATGCACGAATATCAATAAAATCCGTTGCCGTAAATACAGAACTTGGAAGTTCTGCACCCGTTGCGTTTGCTATTCCGACATTCTTTGCAACATACCACTCAATGGGCGTTGGATTGTTGAGCTTTAGGATGTTGTTTGTTGTGCCCGTCAGCGTTTCCGTTTCAGCCCTGTTTCCCGTCAGCGAACCGCCGATGGTCACCGCTTCAACATCCCCGGAGGCCCACGTACCGCTATGCGCATTGATAAACCTGTACATTGCGCCATCATATGTGCAGTATTGACCGGGTGCGTAGCTTGCCCCGGGGTCAAATGCAGGCGCGAGCGTTGTCCACATGGCTTCATACCCTGCCGGGATAAGCGACCTTGTGTATTCGATTTCTGCAAGCAGGGTTTCGATTGAAGGAAGGATTGTACCGGGGTCAACAACGCTATCCGTACTTGAACGGTAAACATTGCCAACCACGGCGCAAAGTGTTGTTACATCTGAACCGGAAGTTGCTTTTATGATAATTGAAACAACACCGGGAACAACGTATGCGCTTTGCGGAAGTACAACCCATGCTTGATTATTGCTTGATGAACCTGTAACCGCAACGGTAACGCCATCCGCACGGATAACGTTTGCGCTGATAGTCCCGGAAACATCAGACGCAACACCGTCTGTAAACATATTCACGCCGATTTTGTTACCGTTGTTGTCCATGCTAAAAACGTTACCGTCAATGTAGCGAACTTTAACGGCCTGCTGTGTGTCTTGGTTAAACCATGTTTCTATCATGCGCCGCACCCCCGAAATTAAAATTGTATTGTTCGCCGCCGACCACATCGCCGCCGGGTTCTTCCGGTTCCGGTGTGGTCGCACGCTTTAACTGTTCCTTCAGCGTTTCAATGATTTTGTTTTTTGCTTCGTCCTCATCTTTCAACCCTTTTTGAAGGGCTGTTAGCATCTGAAAGACGGAACCCAATAACGTAACGTTCCTTTGACCTGTGACCGTAAGCCCGTCAAGCATGGTTATAACGCCTTGCAATATTTCGTGCTTGTTATACAATCCGTCCATTATGTCGCACTCCTGCCAAGGTAATAAATTGTATCTGTTGTTGGGCTTACGGTTCCTGCTGTGTATGCCGTGATAACTCGCCCTTGTTGTGTGCCGGACGGTGTTGTGTTCCCGGATGCAGAAGAATAAAGTAAATAACGTTGGCTACTGCGGGTGATTGTGGGCATTGTTACACCAACATCCGTTACAACGGTCATGCTTTTCCATTCGGCGGCTTGGTTACCAACTTTAAAAGATGAGTTTTCGACCTCAAGGGTTGATACTTTTATATCTTGCGCCGTGAAAGTATAAACATTCCCGGACATTGTGAACATTGAAGCTATGCTTGTCTCACCGTCTAAATAAATATGGTCAGCGTCTATTTTCGCTTCAGTTTCGCCCGTTGAACTGTTGATTGACAGGGCAATTTCTGCGGCCTTGATATAGTTGGTTCCTTCTTTTGTGCCAACTATCATGCCAATTAATTCGTCTGTCTTTTCAAAGCTTGTAAAGGTCTTGATTTTTTCGTCCTCAAGTTCCGTTTTACTGCCGGGGGAACCGCCCCCGCCGCCACCGCCGCCGCCGCTTGCTTCATCTGAAGTTTCGCTGTTGATGTAAATGATGTTTTTGATGTAATCCCCTATTTCGGGTTGTGTGGCTGTCGGGTCGATAAGGTCAACCGTTAGTTTGATGATTTCCTTTTGGAATGTTTCCCCGGTTGGCGTTATATCCACTATGACCAAATCATGAAGCCTTAACGGTTCATCTTTATAACCCAACCTGTAAAGGTCGGTAACCGTGCCGGATATGTTTATCCGTGGGGTAAAACATTCTTTAAGGCTTGCCCACGTTTTTTCAAGCAATACTTCCCCGTCATCAATGTCCGAATTCTGATAATACCCGAAACGTGGCCTGCCGTTCCTGCCGTACAGGGCAGTTTTTGAAGGATCCTCAATGTACGTTTGCCCGGAAGGTTTCGCCGGGTGTTCGTCTGTGGCTGTCCAAACAATGTCGGCAAAAGTCAAATCCTCTTTGGTATCATCCCCGCCGCTTGTATCTACAACATCAACGGAACCGCCGTACCCATAAAGGGCAGTATACACTTCAGAATCATCGTAAATAACCGTTGAATCAGTAAGGTTTTTATCAACGGACAACCGAACACCTCGCCAAGTCCCGGCGGCGGGTTTAATGTCAAGGTAACGCCCGGTAATACTGCCTGCGGAATTGACCGTAACACGGGGCGTTATATAAACATTCCAATTTTCTTGTATCGTGTTGACAGCTTGCCAAACGCTACCCCGTGAAATGTTCGCAGAAGAACCTTCCCCCGCAATACATTGTTCCCAAGCATCCGAAAGGTCATGCGCTGACACGGCAATAGCATCCATTTGGGAAATCTTTGTGCCGCTTAATCCGTGCATATACAAACCGTTTGTATCATTCGCCTTGATTTGCGCAAGCGTTGTTGATTTGGCGCATAGGCTGTCAACGTATTCATCAATTGCGGCCTGTGAAAATACGGTTCCGTCCTGCTTAATCGGCGTGAACAGAAGTGTTACCGCCGTACTTGTGCCAATGGTCTTTGTATAGGTCATTGAATAAAGCGTTGCATAATCCCCGTCGAAATCCGTATACCCGGCGTTGTGCATCTTTTCGGGGTAAATTAACGGGCGGCTTGTCAGATCTACATTGCCATTCAGCCCAAGGGCGGTTATTTGCGCCTTGATGGTTGCCTGTTCTGTTGGATCCCCAACAGACACATTGCCAACCGCCCACAGAGTTCCCGTTAAAACGCTTGCTAACGGGGTCTGTGGCGGCACGTTATAGAAATCATCCTTGTCAATGTGTTCATCGGATAATTCGGCAACAACAATATGTTCAGCGGTTATCAATTGGGCGTGGTCGGGTTCGGTGTTCTGCACGTTCCGTATTTCAAACATTTCAAGGTTGTTTGTTGCAGGCTCCCGGAAAGCAATCCTTTGCCCGTGCTGAATAACCTTGTTTGAATCATAAGGGAATGTTGCGTTAACGGTGTATTCTTCCTGTGTCCAAGTGCCGCTTTCCATGTCATCCCGGACAAACTGCACCGTTCCGGCGGCGTTTAAAAAGATTGTTTCCATTATTCAAACCTTTCTTTGTAATACACCGTCCCCGTGCCCGTTATGGTCTGTGTGCCTGTCTTGGGGATAATGAAACTCCCGGACGGTTGGTAATACTGCATAATGCTGTTATTCCCAACCGCCGCCGTTTGGTTGTTCAAGTCTATGACCATATCCCCCACCGGGATTGTTATAAAGGTCATGGTTTGTACGCTGTTGGAATATGATTGGTTGGAAACGGAAGAACCCGAAACCGTGCGTTTGATTTGCATAAGCGGCGGCGCATCCCCCAACACGGTAAAGGATGTGCCGCAACTCACGCTTTTTTGCGCTTTGCTTGTCCAATACGGATTCGAATAACAAGTGAAGGTTAATCTCAACTTGCTTTCCCACCATTGCCGTGTAGAAGGTTCGGGCTTTGCGGTACATACACAAGTCAAGCAATTGTTCGGGTCTGTGGGCAGTTCAAGCACATATTCCTTATCGGATTTTGCCCAACGCCGGATATTGTTAAGGTATTCATTGCGCAATACGTTATTCATTACGGGCAGGGCAAACGTAATGGCAACAGTACGTTCACCCCCGCCCATGCGCACAAAGTCCGAACCAAACCGGATAGGTCTTGCCCTTACCATAGGGCTATAGCTGATAGGCGATACCCGTATATCCTCAACCTTTACGGGTGCAACGCTGTTAAAAGAAACCCCATCAAAAACAATCATGCTTGCCACCCACTCCGTGTTAATTGCCTGTAGGCTTTCCCCTGCTGTGTGCTGATAACGGAACCAACCGTTTTGCCATCAAGGTAAACATTACCGCCTGCCTTGATATTGTCACGCATAACGCCGCCCATTGTGTCATAATCAAAGGTATTGCCGCCATCCTTGAACCGTTGCCAAATCCGGTTTTCCTCTGCGGTAAGAATTCCTTCCCCTTCATGCAGGCTTGCCAAATACCCGTCAAAAGGTACGAAATTCAACCCGGATTCGTGTTCGCCATTAACCGGGTTTGTAACGGTAATGCCAATGGAACCAAACGAACCGAAATCAATATTGATTCCCCAACCGCTTAACCTGTTCAGTTGTGTTTCAATGTCATCAACGGCGGTTTGCACTTCGGGAACGTGTTCTGCAATGCCGCTTGCCAAGCCGCTTATGGTCTTTCCGGCGTTGGTTTTTGCATCCCCTTCAAGGTCAAGGGCTTCAACGGCGGCTTTGGCTTCTGCCGCCATGCTTTGGTATACTTGGTCAACGGTTAATTGTTGGCCTGTCAGTTCATTGGTAAATTCTTTCTTTTTCTTCTGAACTTCTTGATAAACCTTATCAACCTCAAGGGCGGCTTGTGTTGCCGCTTCATCCCCGTTACCGACCAACGCCGCAAGGTATTCCGCACTTTCTGCGGATCCGTCTGAAAGTGAAGCTAACAACTCATTTGACAACCCCATTTGACGGGCTTTTTCAAGGTTATCAATGTATTCCTGCATATACTCAATCTGCCCTTGCAGATTGGCTTTCATCCCTTCCGGGCTGAATTCGGCAAGGCTGTCATTAACTTCCTTTTGCTTGTTGTGTATCTTTGCAAGTTCGTTATATGCGGCTTGTTCCTCTTTTGACAGGTTATCATAGTTATCAGACATTGCCTGTAGGTCAACTGCACCGTTTTTAGTCCAATTGCCTAAAACAGAACTATACTTATTAAGTGCTTGCGTTTCTTCTTCCGCATATTCCGCACTTTTCTGCCGGGATTCGTCCCCTGCTTTGCTAATCTTGGAAAAGCCCTTTACAATCCCGTCAACGGTCTTTTCAACAGAGTCCCGCACGCCTTGCGCATGGTCAGCCAATGCGGTAAGGGATGTTTGCGCCGCTTCAATCAGCGTTTTTGCGTGGTCTTTTGCTTCTTCCGACCATTCATCAACCGCACCTGTTGCGTTATCAACAGAACCGGGCATTTCGTCTATGGTCTGTTTATACTCAATAAGGGCTTGCCGTGCTTCTTCAAGGGCTTCTTTCTGATTGTTATAGGCTTCTTCTGCCGCATTAGCTTTTGCCATTTGTTTATCAAAAGCATCGGCGGCGGCATTAAGGGCTTTTTTACCTTCTTCATCAAGCCCGAATACGCTACTGAAATCCCGGCTGATTTTCCCGTTTTGGTCAAAGCCAATATTAACACCGTATTGCTGATAAATTTGCTTCAGTTCATCAAGCCTTTGTTTCGCACGGCGTTTTTCCAAGGCCAAGTCAAGTTGAAGCCCCGGAAGGTCGGAAAACCTGCTTGATAATGCGCTTTCTTTTTCCTCTAACGCACCAAGAAGAACTAACTTTGTCTGTCCTTCTTCCCATGCCTTAATATAGTCTTTAACGGCCTGTGTGCCGCCTTTTATTTCGCCTGTTTCGGGATCTAAATATCTAGAACAATATTTCGTTGCGTTTTCAGCTCCACCTTTTGAAAACAATCTGAAATTAGTAGGGAAACTTTCATTTTTAATAAAGGTTGTCATTCTTTTTCGTTTAGAATCAAAAGGAAATTGTTTGAAATTATTCGGAGATGATAAATATTTATCATGTTCAACGCTGATTGGTGATCTGAATCGATATAAAAAATCAATAAATGCTTTATCAGTTTTGTTTTTGGTCTCTGCGACTTCAGTGTCGCCATTAATATTAGGTTTATCTAATTTCGTAATAGAACATTCCACATTCAACGCAAGCGCAGTTTTTAAAATATCCCAAAATTTCTCATTTTTAAACACAGTTTGAAAATCTTCTCTAATTTGCACAACCTCATTTTGCGCTTTAGTTTTATCAATATTTCCAACATTTTTAACTTCAATATTTTGATTTAATTTAATCATTTTACATCCACACGTCATAATTTTAAACACATTCATCTCATTTTTCGTCAAAGTTCCAGTTTTGTCAGTGCAAATGTAATTCGCTCCTCCCATAGTTTCACACGCGTGCATTTTTCTCACCAAATTATTCAAATCCATCATTTTTTTAATACTAAACGCCAAAGACAAAGTAACAGCCAAAGGCAAACCCTCAGGAATAGCAACGACAATACTAGAAATACATAAAATAATAATAATATCTAAAATTTGTTTAGCAATTAAAGAT
>JAGCNN010000162.1 GCA_017645925.1 Bacteroidales bacterium | reverse complement strand
GGCAAAGTCGGCCTTAACGGTGAAAACGAATTCTGCTTCACGCGGAATGGCGTTTCGCTTGTTGCCTCCGTCGAAATGTGCAAGGCGAGCAAAATACTTGCTTGTGATTTTCTGAAGGAAACGGTTGGCTATTTTGTTTGAGTTGCCAAGTCCTTTGTTGATTTCATCGCCGCTATGTCCGCCAGCCAAGCCATTGATAATGAACTTGTAAGCAATATGATGCTCGGGAACGGCTTCCTTCTTGTATGCGAAGTCGGCAACAGTGTCGATACCGCCGGCGCAACCTATGAACATTTCGCCTTCGTCCTCGGAGTCAAGGTTGAGAAGGATTTCGCCATCGAAAAATCCAGCTTCAAGTGCAAATGCGCCAGTAAGACCAGTTTCCTCGTCGATTGTAAACAAGCACTCGATTGGTCCGTGTTCAACGCTGTCGTCGGTAAGGATTGCCATCTCGGCTGCACAGCCAATGCCGTCGTCGGCACCAAGGGTTGTGCCTTTTGCCTTTACCCATTCGCCATCGATGTACGGGGTGATGCCTTCGTTGTCGAAGTCAATCTTTACATCGCGGTTCTTTTCGCATACCATATCCATGTGCGACTGCAAAACCACGGTCTTGCGGTTTTCCATGCCCTTGGTTGCGGGCTTGCGGATTACAACATTGCCAACCTTGTCGCGACGTGCTTCGAGCTTGTTGTCCTTTGCAAACTTCATCAGGAATTCCACCATCTTCTCCTCCTTCTTCGAAGGACGTGGAACTTTCGTTATCTGTTCGAAATACTGCCAAACTTTTTTCGGCTCAAGATTACTTAATACTTCCATAGAAAAATTTTTATTAATTTTGACAACGAAATTAATACATATCATTTTAACAGCAAAACAAATGAACAGAATAAAAAATATTTTTTTCATCATTCTGATATTCAGTATTTTCGCAATCATATCTTTTTCATGCAACAAAGCTCACAACCATATCTACGGCAAGGTTACCGACATGTCGTCGGGCGAATCGGTCGCCAATGTAAGCGTTGACCTATACCTTACAAAGATTAGCTCGGGCAGTTTTTCTGGCACTTTTGAGAAATATATGTCAACGGTTACCGATGCCGATGGAAACTACAGTCTCGAATTTGAACCTGTGGCAGCAGGAGAATACAGTCTGCGCATATCAAAGGACGGCTATCATTCCAACATCTTGGATTTCATGCCCGAAGAAACAGCATCGGAATACGAAAAGAACCTTACAATTCCCAAGGCAGGATTCATCAACTTCAAGATTCGCAATGCATACGGAGCTCACATTGGCGATGAAAATGATGTTGCTAGAATCAAAGTGGATGGAATAAATCCATTATGTTCGGAATGCTGTTCATCGGACTACTATTCGTTTGAAGGTCTTGATGTTAACGAAAATTTTGTATGCTACATTGTCGCTGGCGACGAAATAACCATAAACCGCTACCTTGTACGGAATGGAGAATCAACATACAAAAGCGCAAAATACACTTGTGAGCAAGGCGATACTATTAAATATACGTGGAACTACTAATTGAAAGCGAAAAAGCAGGATTTTTCAACTCGGCAAATGCAAAAATTTCAAACATACCCTGTTATAAAAAAATTGCATTTTTTCCAGCCTATCAACATTTGAAAACATAACTTTGCAAAAAAATACCATTATGACAGATAACAAGCAAATGACCAACTACGGAGCCTTGTCGATACTTATCATAGTATTTTTCTTCTGGGGCTTCATGGCTGCTGGCAACAGCATTTTCATTCCATTTTGCAAGCATTATTTCAACCTCGACCAGTTCCAAAGTCAGCTTATTGACTTTGCGTTCTACCTTGCATACTATGTGGGAGCATTGATACTTTTTGCCTACTCGGTGATAAGGCGCAACGACTTCATTGCTAGGTTCGGGTACAAGAAATCAATAGTGTTCGGACTGCTGTTTTCGGCGGTGGGCGCGGCGGCTATGATTTTCGCCGTCAGTGCAAACAGCTTTATGGGAATGCTTATAGGACTTTTCATTGTGGCACTAGGTTTTTCGCTACAGCAGACCGCGGCAAACCCATTTGCCATTGCACTTGGTCCTCCAGCTACTGGAGCATCACGAATTAACCTTTGCGGAGGACTCAACTCATTTGGTACAGCCATAGGTCCTATAATTGTGGCATTGCTTCTTTTTGGCACTACAGCAACCTTCGGTGAAGAGGAAATTGCAAATCTTGAAATTAGCAAGGTCGAATTCCTATATGCCGGCGTTGGCGTTTTGTTCCTTATTGCAGCGGCTATTTTCTTCTTCGTGAAAAAACTGCCAAACGAAACATCTAACGAAAAGACAGAAAAGACTAGCAAGGCGCTTGTTGCACTTACGATAATGACCGTACTCCTTGCTGCAGTGTTTATCCCTGTATTCATGAGCTATCGCGAAAGCTTTGCCGAAATGGAAAACGTTGAAGTTTTCCGCGTGATTTTCCTGATGTTTGCATTGGTAATTGTTTTTGTAACCTTGCTTGCTGTAAATGGAATGGCAAAAAAGAATCCCGAAGGATGGGGAGCAATGAAATATCCGCAGCTTGTATTCGGCATGCTTGCAATCTTCGTATATGTCGGTGTTGAAGTTTC
>JAGCNN010000161.1 GCA_017645925.1 Bacteroidales bacterium | reverse complement strand
GGTATCCACTCGCGTACCAACTTCGACCTTTCGCAGCACCAGCAGTTCTCGGGCAAGAAAATCCAGTACTTCGACAACGAAGCCAACGAAGCATACACTCCGTATGTTGTTGAAACTTCAATCGGTCTCGACCGTATGTTCTTGTCGATTATCTCGTCGGCATACTGCGAAGAGCAGGTTGGCGACGAAACCCGCGTAGTGCTTCGTATTCCTGCTCCGCTGGCTCCGGTAAAGGTTGCCGTATTGCCGTTGGTTAAGAAGGACGGTTTGCCAGAGTTGGCCGAAAAGATTATGAACCGCCTGAAACTCAACCTCAACTGCCAGTACGAGGAAAAGGATTCTATTGGAAAACGTTATCGTCGTCAGGATGCAATCGGAACTCCGTTCTGCATCACCGTTGACCATCAGTCGGCAGAAGATGGCACCGTAACACTTCGCCACCGCGACACTATGGAACAGGAACGCGTTTCAATCGACGACATCGAGCGCATTGTTACCGAAAAGTGCGACATCAAGAATCTGTTGAGACAGTTAATGTAAGAAATACATGTTCAAAACAAAAATCCCTTTGGCAAAAGTCAAGGGGATTTTTGTTTAATGGTTATATATAACTTATTGGTAATTTGAAAATTACAAATGCAACCTACTCTCTTATAGCCTTTCCTACTATATCTTCAAATGCTACATAAAATATGCAATACATTAGTGGAAGGGTAAATGCTACTCCAACACCAAATATTATCATTCCAGAAACACCTATCAGTGAGGCGACAATGAAAAGCCCGAACATTTTCCACCAATTGCAATGTATTACTTTGCGACTTAACCTCAATGCTGTTCGGAAATCAGTTCCAAGGAATATGACAAACATCATCGAAAATGTATATGCTACTATTAGATATATTCCCGGTGCTATCAGACATAGCAGTCCCAACGACGACACCAAATTTGCCACAAGATTTACAACGACTACGTCTGCAAACATTTTGAACCCACCAAAACAATCTGTAAAAATTGGCTTTGTGCCAAGCATTGTCTTGTTTGCTGCAATGTAGAAACCTGCTATCACACATGGAGTTATAAAAATACTTACAACAAATGACAATGCCAGTGTGCCCGAAATCAATGATGCCGCGACAATGTAAATCAGCGCAAAAGGAAGTATTGCATTTATGGAACCCTTATATAGTTGAAAGCCACGACTGAGGTAGTCGGTTATTTCAAACGAATAGCCCGTTTCTACAAGCCTGTCTATCTTCGATTCAAGGTTGACATCCATAATTATTTGTTTATAAACTCATTAAGCTCGTCAACTGATGATGAGAAAGTGAAAACATCGTTTACAATATAATACTTGTTCTGGTCGTAGCAGTAAGGATATGCATATTTTAGAAATTCCAGTTTCGTATTCTCAAAATCAAAAAGCCTTGCAATTTCGGCAAGTTGCCTAGCTGTCATCAGTTCCGATGCAACTATCTGCTTAGCAATAGTCAGTTTTGTTTGTTCAAAGTCGGCTTTTTCTATTGTACGTTTTGCGTCCTCAAAGTCGGCGTCAGAACAAGACATAACCACTGGTTCGGGAGCCGGTTGCTCAACTACTATCACTTGCGGTGGCTGGTTTGGTTGCTGCGGTGGATATTGATGATTGTGATGTCCTCCTTGTGGCGGTTGTTGAGGTGGAAATTGTCCTTGAGGAGGATATTGACCCTGTGGTGGGAATTGTCCTTGAGGAGGATACTGCCCTTGCGGAGGATACTGTCCCTGCGGCTTATGCCCCTGTGGAGGATATTGACCTTGTGGAGGATGATTTCCGTGCTGGTTTTGATGTCCGTTTTGTGGAGGTTGTGATCCTACAATGAATGAAGCATTTATGGGGCGGCTTACAGAAGCAAGGCTTATTTGTCCGCTTCGTGGGTTGCTACTGACCGAATAGTTGTTATTGCCATGATGCAAATTTATTACCGTTGTAATTTCCGAATGCCTTTTATTATCCATTACAATACGCAAGGTATAGTCCCAATTAGGATACAAGTTTGTAACACATAACGATTCAACAGGATTTGGATTCTGCTGCTTATCGTTTATATACAACCAGAAACGCTCATGTCTTTCACTTTCGATTGCAAACGATGTTTGCTGTGCAAATGTACATACAGCTGCAAACACAATTAGGGTAAATAAACAAACCTTTTTCATAAGTCTTATCTTTAAAATTTCGCGGTGCTAAAATAGCAAAAAAATACTCAAATTACGAACCGCGCTAAATAAATTCACTAAATCTCACTTTATGTTGCCACTATAAAAAATCGTTTGTTATTTTTGTAACGAAATTTTTGACATGTTATTTTCAACGGTATGAACCAGCAGTTATCAAAGGCTAAAATCAGTATATTAAACTCGTTGTTTATCAAAAAGTACCGCGAGCAGCATGGAATGTTCTTGGCTGAAGGATTCAAGATTATTGATGAAATAATGAAGGCTGGTTTGGAAATCAAAATGCTAGTTGGTCTGCCCGAAAGTCTTGACAAAATCAAAATTGACAGCAGCCTGAAGTTTGAAACCGACCAAAAGACAATGGAAAAGCTGTCAAATTTCAACACGGCATCGTCTATTGTAGCAGCCGTAGAAATTCCGCAAAGGCAACTGTGCATCAAGGACTTATCCGACTCTCTCACAATGGCAATCGACACCGTGCAAGACCCCGGCAACTTCGGCACAATAATCCGCATTTGCGACTGGTTTGGAATACGCAACATAGTATGTTCCAAAGGTAGTACAGACCTATACAATCCCAAAGTTGTGCAAGCAACAATGGGCGCTTTCACAAGGGTGAACATTTTTTATGAAGACCTGCCTCAGTTCAT
>JAGCNN010000160.1 GCA_017645925.1 Bacteroidales bacterium | reverse complement strand
TCTTATGGTTCTGGATATATCAACTGTTCGTTCTCGCTATGTCCAATCTTTTTTACATCGCGCCAGAAAGCTGTCCTTATACTGGTTATTTTGACATTATCCCTCGTTAAGCGGACATCAACTCCCAAACAGACAACATTTCCGTCCAATGCTACCGTTGTATATATACGAAATGAGTTGTCCCTATTGAGATATTTAGAGATGGCAAGCGGATTGTTTATATTTTGAATTGCATTAATCCAATTGTGTGTGTCGAGTTCGTGTCCTACTATTGTGTGATGCTTGTTGAAAACTATTTTCCCAATCGTAATTTTCCCTTTTAGTCCATACTTCTGTAATAGGTCTCCGACATTACCGACATAGAAAAAGATATTTTCGTTCTCTTCGTAAACTTTCCCTCGTTCGAGAAAAGCGACAAAGCGTGCCAGTTCGGTGCCATTTTCCTGGTCGTATAGCCTAATCTTGTCTTGTAGTATTTCGTTTAAATTTGTCATTGTCAATTTTTCTGTTTTTTATAGTTCTACAATTTTGTTGATAAAAATTTTTATTATTTTTGCAGTGTCCACTAGGATAAAGAAGACATCGGGGGTGTGACCAAGGGTTGGCCGGTTCAAAATTTTACCCGATGTTTTTTTATGGTTCCGGATATATGAGTTTTTCTGTTTCTGCATTTCCAACTTTTTCAATGTCACGCCAGAAGGCTGTTTTTATTCTAGTTATTTCGATGTTGCTTCGCGTTTTCTTTACATCAACTCCAACGCAAGCGACATTTCCATCCAAAACAACACTAGTGTACAGTCGAAAAGTTTTTTCTTCTGGAGTGTATTTGCATATTGCAAGCGGATTGTTAATAACCAAAATAATCTTAATCCAATCTTCGGTATTTACAATGTGTTTCGAATGGGTATGTTTTCTTGTGTCTATAGCTTGTTTCCCAATAGTTATATCTCCTTTCATGCCATATTTCTGTAGCAGCTCTCCCGTTTTCCCAACATGGAAAAACTTGGCTTCGTTTTCTTTATAAACCTTTCCTCTTTCAAGAAAAGCGACAAAGCGTGTCAGTTCAGTGCCGTTTTCTTGGTCGTATAGCCTAATCTTGTCTTGTAATATTTCGTTTAAATTTGTCATTGTCAAAATTCGTTAATACTTTTTTTGTGTTTAAAATTTTATTACCTTTGCCTCGTCAATGGAATTAGTGTCAGTGAAAGCGAATTGTGCGCTACTTTCTGGTTCTGTTGAAAAACTATTGAGGATATATCGGCGAATTGGGCGCAGACGAAAATTCCTCGATAGTTTTTTATGTTTCAGGATACAACAACTTTTCAAATTCTCCCTGTCCAGCCTTTTCCATATCACGCCAAAACACAGTATTTATATTTGTAACTTCTATGTTTTTACCTAAAGAGTCCAACACAGGCAGCAATACCATTTATCCTCGCTGAGACATATATGCGATACGACATTTTTCGTTTTGTGTACTCTGATATTGCTATTGGGTGGTTGATATTTTTGGCTATGCTAATCCAATCCTCAATAGAAAGGTCGTGTCCGTCTTTTGAATGCCTTTCGTTAAAAGCCGACCTTCCAATAGTTATATCTCCTTTCATGCCATACATCTGTAGCAGCTCTCCCGTTTTCCCAACATGGAAAAACCTTGCTTCGTTTTCTTTATAAACTTTTCCTCTTTCGAGAAAAGCAACAAAGCGTGCCAGTTCAGTGCCGTTTTCTTGGTCGTATAGCCTAATTTTGTCTTGTAATATTTCGGTTAAATTTGTCATTGTAAAAATTCCATTTTAATTTTTGTAGTTCTATAATTTTGGTAATTAAATTTTTGTTATTTTTGCTGTCGTTAAAGTTTTGGAATTGGCACCACCCGCATTATGCGGTTTACCGGCTGTTCCAGAACTTTTACTTTTATCAGAGTAGAAACTTTTTAAAACATTTCCACTTCCTGTTTCTTTTAGACCTACGATTAATGAATATGTTTTGCTGTTGGTTTCCTTTGTGTAAGTCAAACTTTTGCCATCAGAAACGAAATTGCCGGTTCTTATTACATCGCAAAGATTGATTATTTCCCAAGCAGGAACATGACCGATGTCTCCATCGTAATGTTTTTTGTGGATATGAATGACGCCTTCTATTTTTTTGTCAGTATATAGTGTAAATCTGATGGTGTTATCATATTTGTCGGTCACTGTAAATTTGTAAGGTTTCCTTCTTCTGTACACAAATGCATTATATATGCGTTTCTGTTCTTCGGTCAGTTGAGTGTCGCCAATTTCGTTAATGAAATTTTGCGTTATCTTTTCTAGGTCGGCTGCCATAATTTTTGATTTTTATTTGTCAATGTTATTTTGCGTTTTGATCATTTTTTGTTACCTTTGCCGTCGAAGTACCGACGCCACGGACGGTAGGCTGGCTTCCATGTGCAATGCTGGCGGGTGTTGATAGCATGGTCGCCGATTTAATGTAAACCAGCTTGCCACTTTTTCTGGCTATCATATTTCCTTCGCGTAGTTCTATGCCAAATATGTCTATCATTTTTTGCAACTCAGTTAAATTTCTAATTGTTATTTTTATTGGCACTTACATAATTTTGTAGTACTTTTGCAATCTCTCCTTGAGGATGTGGTGACGTAGTTTCACTACCATGGACCGAGTTAGATGCAGCATCCTCAAAGAGAGTTTTTGTTACAAATGCTTCGTGAACATACAGTCGATTAACTTCTAAGTTCGCAATAACTTCAAACACACATATATACTTTTCAACTCCTATTGCAATTGGCGCAGCAATCATTCCTGTCATTTGCTTCTTATCATGTACTCCGTGATAATCCATAGGAAGTATTTCAACTCCCTTTTCTAGAACATCCTTCACGGCTGCAAATGCAACGGCTTTAATCCTGCTCATACCATGCTGTTTGCTGTTTTGGATGCCCTTGATGTCGAGCAGCACTTCTCCGAATGAAGAATCCGCTTTTCCGCCTTGTGATATGAAATACTCGTTTACTTGTTGAGCAAATGTAATTCCTTCTTTTGGCATAAATTCGTCGCCACTAAGTTCTATAATCGGTATGCTGTTAAGTAAGTCCATGTCTCACAATTTGATTTTTTGCCTTTTACGCCACCTCATAACTCCTCGCATAGCTATCCTTTACCATTGATACATCTTCTGCCAGAATCTCGTATCTGTAATCATTTTTGCCGAGCACGCCGCGATTCTCGTCTATTATCCATCTTCCGCAGATGCGTACCGTATCGCTAATGCGCATATCCGATTTGAGTATGGTTTCGGCTGTGTCGCCAAGTGCGTTTACTGTGTACCAGCGTGTGCGTTGCGAGTACCTGTTGTTTTTTATGTACTTGTCGATGGATGCGATTACAAACCTCACGAGCTTGTGTCCGCACATTTCGTTTACCAGTTCCGGAACCGAACCGATTCTTGCTTCAAATTCTACTTGTCCGCCTAATTTCATAGTGTAAAAATTTATCGTTAAACATTTTTCGCATGGACTTCGTTTCGAAATCCGCTGCAAAGGTCGGGCGACCACAAAACACTAGTCGGTTTTTAAGCGTTTACTTTCGTTTATTAGTCGTTTCTTGTCGTTTATACACGGGTATATTGCTGATATGTCGGCTGTTCTTGGTTTTTATATCCCGTTCTTTTTTCTCTGTTGGAAACGCTTGTATTTTGTACTTTTCGTATTCTTTGGCAATATAATATGACCGAAGCTTTATGGTTTGTCAGTGAATTTTTATTTGTAGCATAAAAATTTTTTTAGAAAATTGGAAAAAATATATTGTTATGTCGTTGTATTTTAGTATGTTTGCAGGCTATTTTATTTTTTTTATGGTTAGAAATTATAATTTGTAAAACGTAAATATTGTTTATTTATGAGATATAGATTTATACTATTGTGCATTTTTATGCAATTTTTGTGCTTTGCTAGTGCTTTTTCGCAAAGCTCTTGGGATGGTACGTCTATAGATACCGATTGGTATATTGGACACGAGTCTGAAACTTCATACACCATTACTACTGCTGATGAACTCGCTGGTTTGTCGTGGCTGGTAAAGGATGGTGGTGTCGATTTTGAACACAAAACCATCAATATCGGTAGTGATCCGTCTAATCCGGTAGAGATTGACCTTGGTGGAAACACTTGGACACCAATCGGTTATTGGACCAGTAAAACTGTTATCGCTCCATTTCGTGGAAATGTAAATGGTAACAACTGTACGATTAGGGGCTTACGAGCAAATGGTACTTACAGGGGCTTGTTCGGTTATGTAAGGTCAAATACGGCTGCCGATGGCGATGATATTGTTATTCGCGACATCAATGTCGAGGGTAATGTTTCCGGAACAAGCTATATAGGAGGTATATGCGGATATGTCTGCGGATATTCCGATGGTTCTTCCGTTTATTATAGGAATGCGAAGATTCTTAACTGTACGTTTAATGGCAACATTACGTCAACTACGACTAATTCTTATGCTGGTGGTATCGCAGGTATTGCTTATTATGTTACTATCGACCAATGTGGTGTTGCCGGTAATGTTTCGGGGCAGACATACGTCGGAGGTATTGTCGGATATATTAGAGGTGCGGTAAATACAGCAGAAAAAAGACCAATTGTGCAGAGTTGTGTAAATGCTGCAAAGGTATCCGGTTTGGGAACTTATGCCGGTGGTATTGCTGGTTATACCTATTATTCCCAGTTGCAGTACAATGTCAACGGCGGTAATGTATATGGTGTTGGTCGCTATACGGGTGGTATTGTAGGTAGTTGTGCAGGTACTACCTATATAAAATATTGCCTTAACAGTGGTACGGTAAATATGGGCGGTGCAATATCTGGAGCAGGTGGCACTATGACTTATTGCTACTACGATACGCAGCGCGACACTGTCAAGGGCGTTTTTAATACTGCAGATGTAAGTGCCAAGCATAAAGGTTTGAAGACAACACAGATGACTGTTACCACACCGAATACGCCTCCGGGCGATGTAGCAGGTACCGACTGGACAACTACCTACTGGTCGTTCCAAGAAGGTTATTATCCAATTCCTAAGCCGCTGGCAGATTCAAGGTTCGGAAAAATAACATCCGCACCTATATTAATTAATTCTTCTGAAGATTACACTACTGTTGCGAATGATGTTGATTTGTGCAGCGATGCAACTTGGACAAGCAGCAATACGGCTTACATTGATGCTACTGGACATATCGTAACATCTTCCGGTTCTGCCACTCTCACAGCTACTATGGATGGTTTGTCCAAAGAGTTCTTGGTTAGCAATCTTGGACCTATTCCTAATCCGATTGTTATTGAAAATAAAGAGGAGTTGATTGCCTTGCGTGATGCAGTGAATGGTGTAACAGACAATTTTAAGGGATATACTTCAGCCACTGGTTATTCTGGTTTCATTTTCAAATTGGATGATGATATTGACGTCATTGACTTTAATTGGGAAGAATGGACACCTATGGGAACGGAAACAAAACCTTTCTGTGGAACATTTGATGGTAACAACAAGAAGATAACTAATATTAATATTTCCACAAGTACAACAAGGTCTGGATTTTTCGGATATGTATTAAATGGAAAGATAGAAAATTTGACTGTTCATGCTAGCAGTTTCCGAGGAACATCAACCTATATGGGTGGTATTTGTGCTTATCTGAAATCGGATGCTGTTGCTACTTGGGCTACCATTAGCAACTGTCATTTCAAAGGAAGTCTTGAATCTTCTTCAACATCAGCTTCTATTTATGTTGGAGGAATTTGTGGTTATGCAACGGGATATACTAAGATAGAGAAATGTTCGGCAGCAGGAACTGTAACATCTACGACATCAAAAGGTACTAATTTCGGCGGTATAGTCGGCTATTGCTATGGTTCTGGAGCTGCTGCAAACAGGGCTACTATTACGGACTGTGTCAACATAGCTGATGTTTCTGCAAAGTCAAATGTTGCAGGTATAGTAGGACATGTATATAGGTACACAAAAATCTCTCAAAACCTGAATGCCGGTAATATTTCCATAGCTAGCGAAAATATTGGTGGTATTGTGGGTTATAGTGAAAATACAGGACAGCAGGTTCACCACAATGTTAATGTGGCTACTGTTGATGCTGTTTCAAGCATTGTAGGAAAATACGCGTCCTCATATCCAGTAAACCTCCAGCACAACTATTACAACAAGCAACATTCACTGTATGGCGGTGTGCAGGGTGCTGATGTTGATGATAACGATGGCGCAGTAGGAAAAAAGACGACAGAAATATGTGGTCTTACATCGACAGACCTTACTGGTTTTACATTTGATTCTCGTTATTATCCAATACCAACAGCATTCACCAATACAGATGTGGCGGTTGTTGCAATGGCTCCTGTTTGGTTGGGAGATGAGGATGATGGTGAGAAATACAATGCAATATCACCAACTCCACATACAATTTCATTGGAAAGGCCATCTTCGCTTTCATGGAGTACAAGCTCTTCGGATATTATTAGTGTTACTGGTGGTACTGCATCTGTTATTGGAACTTATGGAGTTGTAACTTTAACTGCAACTAAGAATGCATACAACAAGAATGTAAAGTTATGTGTGGCAGAGGCTGGTGGTGGGCCTTTGACTATAGAGTCATACGAAGACATGAAGGCCTTCCGCGATGCTGTAAATGCAGGAAGCACCGGCGATTACAAAGGACATCCAAATGTTAACGGATTCTCTGGTGTAAGCTTTATAGTTACGGCAGACATTTCTATGATTGATCCTGACGGAGACGCATGGGAGCCTATAGGAATAGATGCTACACATGCTTTCTCCGGAAATTTTGATGGTGACGGTCATTTTATCTCCGACCTTACTATTTCGCGTACTGCAAACTATGCAGGTCTTTTTGGATATGTTTCAGCAGTGGGAAGCAATACCTCCACAATTGAGAATATAAATATCACTGGAAATATATCAAACTCAAAATCATATACAGGTAGTATTGTCGGTTATGCAACCTCGGTGGCTACGGCTTCTGTTACAATTCAGAACTGTCATTTCAATGGAACTCTTGTTACAACCACCTCCAGTGGTTCATACGTAGGTGGTATATGCGGATATATCAAGACATATTGCTCTATCAAGGATTGTACAACGGCTGGAGAAATACGCAGTGCAGCTGCTTCAAATGTAGGTGGTATATGCGGTTATTCGGCAGGTAATGCAACTACGAAGAATGAAATTTCTGGTTGTGCAAGCATTTCTACAAATTTGAGAGGAGTGGATGTTGTCGGTGGTATTGTCGGTTATGTTAATAATACCGATGTTAAATATTGTATCAATGCAGCTGTAGTAAACGCAACCAATTCGGTTGTCGGTGGTATTGCTGGAAATGTGCTTGAAGGCGCAACGCTTACCGAATGTTTCAATTTCATTACAACTAGCGGTATCGGCAAGATATACGGAACCAATGCAGGTACTGATAATATTATCGACTGCTACTACGATTCGAAGCATTGCGTACTCGGCGAAGACAATGGAACTGCAAAGACAACAGCCGAAATGAAAGCTTTGTCGCTTGATGGTGCAAATTGGAGTACTGATGCCAGCAGATACCCAATACCTATTAATATAGTATCGCATCCAGCAGCAATTGTGGCAGCATCGCCGGTAACTTTGGCTGGAGAGCAGGACAACAGGCATGTTACTGAAGACTTTAATGTATATACACCAACTGACCTTGTATGGACGTCGGTTGATGGTGAAGGTTTCATTACCATAGATGCACCAGATGTAACGGTGGATCAGTCGTTTAGCTCTGTTACATTGACAGCTACACTTAATGGTTTCTCAAAGAATGTGCTTCTGACAAATGTTGATTTCGTTGCCGATCTTACCATTAGAACAAAAGCAGATTTGGAAAATTTCAGGAAGGCTGTTAATGATGGTTCGGCAGGAAGCTATAACAGTGTGCACAATGTAGATGGTTTCTCGGGTATGACATTCAAGTTGGAACCAGAAAATGGTACGGATATTTCTATCATAAGCGTTACCAACTGGACTCCTATAGGTTCAACTGCATCAACTCCTTTCAAGGGCAATTTTGATGGACAGGGCTATACTGTATCAGGTGTTCAATCGACTGCCGGTACGGGACGAGGCTTGTTCGGTTATGTTGAAAATGCAACAATAGAGAACCTGAATGTAACAGGTCCTAGTAACACGACTATTAAGGCGACTTCATACGCAGGTGGTATTGCAGGTCGTGCAATCAAGTCAACCATTAGCAATTGTTCCTATAATGGTAATGTTCAAACTACAGGTTCATACGCTGGTGGTATAGTAGGACGTATCGAAGGTTCAACTATCGTAAATTGTGTTGCCGGTGGTACTGTGCAATCAGACAATTATGGCGGTGGCATTTGTGGGTCAATGGTAAAGAATGGGGATGGAAGCCGCATTGAGAATTGTGCAAGCAATATGGACATTTTGGGTAACAGTTCGATTGGTGGTATTGCCGGTTATAGTTCCAATTCAACGGTTACCAATTGTATCAATGCCGGTAATGTTTCGGGTACAACAAACAATGTAGGTGGTATAGTTGGTTATGTTACAGATGAGGATGCTGTTGTTTCCTATTGCCTTAATGTTGGAACTGCGGCTGGTGGTGCTGTTGTTGGATTCTTGAATCCGGCTTCAACTGTAAGCAACAACTATTTCGACAACCAGTGGAATGTGGATATTGATGGTATTGCCGAAGTAGGAGAGGAAGGCGACCCTTCTAACGAAGGCACTACTAGCAGGACAACTCAAGAAATTATAGATGCTGGTGCATTTGCAGCAGCATGGAATGCCGTGTCGGGCAGATATCCTGTGCCTACAGCAATAAAGGATTTGCCTGCCACTATATTGGCATCTGTACCGGTAAAGCTCGGTTCGCAACAATATAATCTTGTAACAGAAAATTTCAATGTTGGTACGCTAACTGATTTGACATGGGCAAGCAGCAACACATCGTATGTAACAATATCGTCTGGTACTGCTACTGTTTTGGGAACCATTTATGATTATGCATCGGCAATCCTTACTGCAACCTACAATGGCTGGACGAAGAAAGTAAAGGTATTCAGACCATTCAATGTAGATCCGTTACCAATTGAAACGGTTGAAGATTTGAAGGATTTCCGTAATGCTGTCAATGCAGGAGCAACTGGTTCGTACAAGGGTGTTCCTAACATAAATGGATTTGTAGGAAAGAATTTTGCTCTTACAGCAGCAGGCGATACCTACGACTTGAATGATGAGGAGTGGGTGCCGATAGGAACCAGTCAGGCATGTGCATTCAAGGGTAATTTCGATGGCGATGGTAAAGCCATAACAGGATTGAAAATAACAACCACCACATCAAGTTACAGGGGTTTGTTCGGATATGTTTACCGTGGAAGCATAAGTAATCTGAATGTAGTAGGCGATGTTTCTGGAAAGAGCTATGTAGGCGGTATATGCGGTTACCTCAAGGGTGGCAATAGCGATAATTTCTCAACCATATCGCAATGTACGTTCAACGGCAATGTTACAGCATCTGCTTCGTATGCTGGCGGTATTGTTGGCTACAACTATTATTACACCACAATCAGCAAGTGCTGTGTAGCAGGTTCTGTTTCGGCAACAACATCGTATGCTGGTGGTATAACAGGTCTTTCGAGTGGCTCAACTCCCGCAAACACTATTTCGAGTTGTACAAATGCTGCTGATGTTGCCTGCAATGGCGGTGATTATTCTGGCGGTATTGCTGGTGCAAACAAAAAATCTTATATTGATTATTGCAACAATGGTGGAAATGTTGCGGGTGCTAGTTATTATACCGGCGGTATTGCAGGTATCAATCCGTCTGGTGCCTACATTAGATATTGTATATCAACGGCAAATATTACTAATGGTGGAGCAATAATTGGTATAGGCGGCGGTACTGCAACAGCCAACTTCTACGATAAGCAGCGCACATCGGTAATGGGTATTTCCTCAACTGATGAAACAAGCTCGGATGCAGCTGGAAAGGCTGTAGGTTTGCTTACTACCGAGATGACTGGCGTCTCTCCATCATATACTGGTGATGAATGGACTCCTGCTCGCTGGACATACGTAGAAGGTCTCTATCCTATTCCAACAGCACTAGGTTCTAACGATTTTTCGGTAGCAACTTCTACTCCTATATTTATTGATAAGAATGCTGCAGACCCTGCAAATTGGGAAAATGTAGGAGGCTCTAATTCTTTGGAACTTGGTGGTCCTGCCGAAACAGTGTGGGTTAGCGACAACAATGATTATATAAATGTAGAAGTAGATCCTGTTGTAATCACTGCTACTGATCCAGAAGAACATTATTCGGCAGTGCTTACTTCTACTTACAATGGAATTTCCAAGAGGTACTATTTGAATTCTTATGGAGATTTGTCGGAACTTAATATTGAAACTCTTGCAGATTTGAAGGAATTCAGGGATGCTGTAAATGATAGGGGAACAGGAAAATACAAGGGAGTTCTCAATCTTGACGGGTATGCTGGATTGACGATAAATCTGTTGGATAATATTGTGATTGACGAGGACAATTGGATGCCGATAGGAAAATCTCCAGATACCTGCTTCGCTGGCATATTTGAAGGAAATGATTATACTATTTCAAACCTTACAATAACTTCTACAGAAACATATACCGGTTTGTTCGGTTACGTTAAGTACGGTACTATTCGTAATTTGAATCTGGAAAATGTTACTATTAGTAGTAGTAAATCTTATACTGGTGCAATATGCGGATATATTATAGGTAAAACTGCAGATGATTTTTCAAGTATTGAAAACTGCAAGGTATTATCTGGTACTATTAAGTCTACTACTAGCAGTTCTTATCTTGGTGGTATCGTAGGTGCAGTGGGAACAAATGCATCCATATCTTCATGCGAAAACTTCGCAACAATAACTAGTCGTTCATATACTGGTGGTATTTGCGGTTCTGTTTCGGCAGGCAGCAACACAGAAATAGATGTAATTTCTGGCTGTACTAATTATGGAGCTGTAACATGTAACAGTTCCTCGTATAATAGGGTAGGCGGAATTGTCGGTAATATAGTTACTGCCGGCAACGTTACCGATTGTGTTAACAGAGGTGCGGTGAAAGGCGGTTACCTTGTTGGTGGAATTGCAGGTTATCTGTATGGAAGCAATGACAATTCAAGAAAGGCCACTTTGACAGCTTGTGTAAACGATGCTAAGGTTGATGCTGTAAGTACAAGTTCTACTAATGCTTCGAATGTTGGTGGTATAGTAGGATGTTTGGGCACTTTCGCCAAGATAGACAAGGGCCTGAACAGTGGAGATGTTTCTGGCAAAAAGAACTATGTAGGTGGTGTTGTTGGTAGGTCAGAAGCTACTTTGCCGACAAAGAAGAATTTTATATTATACAGTACCAATAGCGCAGATGTAACTGGTGCAGAACAATATGTGGCAGGTATATGCGGCAAGGATACCATTACCGAAATTAAGTATTGCAATAATGGAGGAAACGTAAACGGTACCGAAGGTAATATATCATATATAGGCGGAATCTCGGGTTACAACTGCGAAAATTCAATAGTTGCATATAATATCAGTACAGGAACTGTTGAACCTTCGGATTCTACAAATGCTATTTGCGGAACTAATGATGGTACTGCCGAAAATAACTATTTCGACTGCCAGAGGTCATTGTGTGCTGAAGATAACATTGGTGTAGAAGGAATGCTTACCGATTCTATATCGGGTAGATATAAGGATGCATTTTCGGATGGTGACTGGGGTTCAAACTATGAATTTTATGATAATATGTATCCTATGCCATTGGGTACAGAAAGTTATATGGAAGCTCAGCTTGCTGCTACTCCTGCATATCTCCGCGATGAAGAAGTTGGTGATGACCATTTTTATGAGATTTACGATAGTGTTAGCAATAACATTACGCTTAGTGATGTATATACAGAATGGTCGTGCAATGATGAGCATGTTTCGATAAGCGGAACTTTGGCTACAGTAACTCTTCCTTGTGACCTTAACGCAAATGATACATTGGTAGCATCTATTTATGTAGATGAAAGCCTCACTCTTAAAAAGAATGTAAAGGTAAATCTGGCATCTGTTAAAACTCCAGAACTTGAGGATATTGAAGATGTTACTATATGTCCTAATACTTCGCAAACCATAAGTGTTACAGTTACTAATGATGTTGCTGATTGCATATACTTGTGGTCAACAGATGCAAGTGCAAGTTCTATAGATGTTTCACCTTTCGAAACTCATGAATATAGTGTAACAGTGTCTAATCCGGTCAATGCTGCATGTTCTTCGGAGAAGGCTGCAACTGTAAATGTTTATTCGCCTAGTGTAGCTCCAGTAGAAGACACCTATATTTGGTATGGACGTGATAACACTGATTGGAATACCGCAACCAACTGGATGCAGTATAACTTGAGTGAGTCGGCATATTCGCTTGCAGGTGCAGTTCCCGAAGCAGCCAACAATGTAATTATTACAAAATTTGGCGAAGGTGATTGCGTTATGATGCCTGTACTTGATGCCGATATAGAAGTAAACAATTTAAGGACTGGTGATGAGGTAAGTTTCTCAATCAATGAGTCAAATCACCTTACTATTAACGGAGCAGCTACAATCAATGGTGTTATTACAGGTTCTGTAGCATTTGCCGATGGTTCTTCGTGTGATGGTTCAAGCACAGGTTACATTGATGGTTATGTTACAAAGTCGGGAAGCGATTCGTTTGTATTCCCTACTGGAAATGGTGGACACCAGTCGAAGTTTGCAATGACACCATCTGCCAATGCTAAGGTTACTGTAAAATACGTTTATACTCCCGATGGTGCTGGTACAGGCGATGCTCCTGCAATGCCTGACTGCTGGTCGCATGGCGGCAATATGGGTGGTGGTCTTGACCATGTATCCGACCGCGAAATATGGTTGGTATCTTCGGACAAGGATTTGGATAATGTTACTCTTTACTGGGGCGAAGGAGCCGATCATGGTATTGAGGCAGAAGAAGACGAACATCTTGAAGAATATATGCGTGTTGCTTATGCAGGAAATGGCATGTGGAATAATATCGGTAGTGGTGAATTTTCTGGTGATTATATATCAGGATACATTAAGTCGGAAAATGGAATCCCATTTGGCGGAAGCCGCAATAGGGCAGGAGACGAATTCATTGGTGTAACGATGGGCTCTACTAACGGAGAAGAACTTGTCCTTCCAATCGAACTTGTTTCGTTCACAGCTACCTGCAACGGCTCTTCAATTGAAGTAAAATGGACTACTGCTTCCGAAAAGAACAACGATTACTTCATACTTGAAAAGTCCTACGATGCAGTTAACTTCAGTGAGGTAGCCCGAGTAAGTGGCGCTGGTAATTCTATCGAAATGCAGGACTACTTGGTTGTAGATTACGGATATTACGGAGGCGATATCTACTATCGTTTGCATCAGGTTGACTTTGATGGAAAGCGCACTGTATCCGAAATGATTGATGTAAGGTGTGGCGACTATGAGCTTGATCCGAATGTGTCAGTATTCCCGAATCCGTTCATGAGCGAGCTTACAATTTCGCTTGTCAACTTTGGCAACAAGCCAGCAACAGTTGAAGTGTTTGACGTTATGGGAACACTCATAATGACCAAGAACATAGATGCAACTGGCAATGACTATGAAACAGTTCTAAACCTTGATAATCTTTCGGCTGCTACATATACACTTCGCGTCAGCACGGCAGATTTCGTAATCAACAAACGAATTGTAAAACAATAATTGGTGTTATTTGACCAAAGAAAAAAGTCCGATGAACAGTCGGACTTTTTCTTTTATCACTGGGCAGCATAACAATTCTAAAAGAAAAAGTTGTCCCTGTTGTCTTGAAAAAAAGAAAGACAACCTTGACAACCTAGGACAACATTGGGTGTGTATTGAGATGTTGCACGCAACATCTCTACAAACAAAACAATACCATTCTAGCAATAAAAATGTTGTCTTAGTTGTCTAGAAAAAAGGAAGACAACTTTGACAACCTTGGACAACATTGGGGTGTGTATTGAGATGTTGCGCGCAACATCTCTACAAACCAAACAACGCCATTTCAGCAATAAATGTTGTCTTAGTTAACTCTGTTGTCTTTGAAGAACATTGTATAAACGCAAAATTTTGCGTCTTAACAAGATTACTTGCAGAGGTTCAACTTTTGGCAAATCTTCAATGCTTCTACGGCTTCGGTTACATCGTGTACGCGGAGTATGTTTGCTCCTTTTGACAATGCAATAGTGTTGAGTATGCTTGTGCCATTGAGTGATTGCTCAACAGAAATTTTCAAATATTTCCAGATCATCGACTTGCGCGAAATGCCCACCAGCAATGGCAAATCAAAGATGTCGAAGTCGGCAAGGTGCTCCATAAGTTCGTAATTCTGCTCAACTGTTTTGGAGAAGCCAAAGCCCGGATCGATTATAATGTCGGATATGCCTAGCGAGTGAAGCTTATTTACCTTTTCGGAAAAGAAATGGAGTATGTCGTTTATGAACGAAGAATACTCGGTGCTGCTATGCAATGAAGTGGGATTTGGTGCTCCGTGCATTATAATGTAAGGTGCATGGGTTTCGGCAACGACTTCAAACATTTTGGAATCTGCATCGCCAGCACTTATGTCGTTTACAATTGAAATTCCATATTCGGTAATTGCCCTGCGTGCTATTTCGGCGCGGAAAGTGTCGAGAGAGAAAATCCTGTCGGCAAAATGTTTTGCAATAATTTCCAGTGCTGGCTTAAGCCTGTTCCATTCAGCATCGGCAGAAATAATCTCGCAGTTTGGTCTGGTTGACATTCCGCCAATGTCAATCATGTCGGCACCATCTGAAAACATTTTTTCAATCCGTTCCTTTATTTCGCCGTTGTCAACTACGCGGCTGGCTGGGTTGAATGAATCTGGCGTAAAATTCAAAATCCCCATAATGCGGGGATTTGAAAAGTCATAAATAGTACCTTTGATGTTTATGTTTTGCATTTTATCTCATGTCAATTATTTCTGCATCGGGGTACAGCGTTTTGTTGAATTTCACTTCCGAATCCTGTATTGTCGGGTTCTCAAGCATTTTGTCTATTTCAACAAGGTAGTTCACACCATCCTTTCCTACGTACCTAACCGAGAAAATCTGTTTCTTGGTCTTGTCGATGCGGATGGTAATTTTTGAATACTTCTTGTTGTCGATTTGCTTGGGGAAGAAGTCGAATTCCATCAAGGCTCTGTTTTTCTCGAATTTGTCGGAAATATAGTTTACCTTGAACTTCGACTTGTAGTCCTTGAGGATTGCTTGCGGATTGGTCATGAAAGCTTCGTTCTCACTGTTGTTTGTGATGTTTATTTCCTCGGCATCCTTTAGGTAAGTCCAATTTGTTTTTCCATCGGAATAGACGACTTGCCCCATAATATCCATTTTGTACAGACCTGATTTGTAGATGGCACTGCCCTTGTACGAATCGCGTTTTGCGTTGTGCAAATTTTCAACATACATTGTAAAATCTATCTTCAGACCTATGTATTTTTCGGTTTTTGCTGCCACTTGGTCAAGGGTTTCCATCTGTGGTACTTGTCCCTGTGCTAACATTGTCAGTGATGCAAATGCACAGATTATCAAAGTAATAACGTTCTTCATCTCAAATAAATTTTAATTCAACTATTTTATTTCGTGCAGTGTTTCCAAATATCGTTCCAAAGATACTTCATCGTAAAGCACCTGACGCGCCTTGCTGCCTTCGTATGGTCCGACAATACCCATTGCCTCAAGCTGGTCAATGATTTTACCTGCCCTATTGTAGCCTATGCTAAACTTGCGCTGCAACATTGATGTTGAGCCTTGCTGTGTGCTGCATATAAGCCGTGCGGCCTCCTCAAACAGCGGGTCGCGGCTATTGGGGTCGAGAGTTGCACCACCTCCACCATCTTCACCGCCTTCGCCTTTGACCTCGGGCAACTCATATACGCACGGATAACCCTGCTGTGCACTTATGAAGTCAACAAGTTTCTGTACTTCTGGAGTATCAATAAACGCGCATTGTACACGTGTAATCTCGCCTCCGTATGAAATAAGTAGGTCGCCTCGTCCAATAAGCTGGTTGGCTCCTGTCTGGTCGAGAATGGTCTTGGAGTCGATGAAGTTAGTTACCTTAAATGCGATACGGGACGGGAAATTTGCCTTGATAACACCGGTAATTACGTTGGTCGAAGGACGTTGCGTAGCGACAATCAAGTGAATGCCGATTGCACGAGCCTTGGCTGCCAGGCGCGATATTGGTGTTTCAACCTGCTTGCCTTCCTGTACAATAATGTCGGCGAACTCATCAATAACAACCACGATGTAGAACATATAATAATGTCCCTTTTCGGGGTTAAGCTGACGCTTTATGAATTTCTCGTTGTACTCGTTGATGTTGCGGCAACCCGCCTTGGTGAGAAGTTCGTAGCGCTCGTCCATAAGAATACAAAGCGAATTCATTGATTCGGTAACCTTCGACACATCTGTAATGATGGAAGGATTGTCGCCCGGAAGCTTTGCAAGATAATGTTTCTCGATAGCCTTGTAAATAGAAAGTTCAACCATCTTGGGGTCAACAAGCACGAACTTCAGTTGCGACGGGTGCTTCTTGTATAGCAACGAGGCAATTATCGCATTGATACCAACAGACTTACCTTGTCCAGTTGCACCAGCAACAAGCAAATGCGGAGTTTTGGCAAGATTGAAAACGTATGTCTCGTTGGTAATTGTCTTTCCAAGAGCCACAGGCAGGTCATATTTTGACTCCTGAAATTTCTTGGAACTAATCACCGACCTCATTGAAACGGTTTCGGGATTTGGATTAGGCACTTCAATACCTATGGTTCCCTTGCCAGGGATTGGAGCAATGATACGAATTCCCAAAGCTGCAAGGCTCAATGCAATATCATCCTCAAGGTTCTTTATTTTAGAAATCCTTATGCCCGGAGCTGGAACTATCTCGTACAATGTGACTGTTGGTCCAACTGTTGCAGAAATCTTTGAAATCTCAATGTTATAGTTCCTAAGTGTTTGTATAATCTGGTCCTTATTGGCATTAAGCTGTTCCTTCAGTTCTTCATCCGAAAGTTGGTTCTTGGGATGGAAGTCTGGCAGCAAATCAGCAGTTGGGAACTTATAGAATTCCAAGTCCTTGGTAGGGTCGTAGTCGGGGAGGTGTGTCCAGTCGTCAGGATCGACTTGTTGTTCCTCTTCGGCTTTTGTTATATCAAGATTTACATCAGCATTATCATTGGTTTCTTGTGCTTCATTTTCAACATCCTCTATTATGTCGTCAACAGGAACTTCTGCGTTTTGCTCTTCGTCTGATGTTTTTATTTCAAGGTCAAGGTCATCGGCTGGAACTTCCTTGTTTTTCGGCTTTTCAGGAGTTTCGTGGTCAAGTTCTATAGTGTTTGATGATTCTTCGTTGTCCTTTGCCGAAGATTCGTTGTCGGTTGCAGCCTCGTCGGTGTTTTCTTCCTGATGTTCGATTGGAAGTATATGATCGATTGGTTCAACTGGCACCGGAGGATTTTTTGTGTCAGTAGTTTTGTCTTCGTCTTCTTTCAGTTTTTCCTTTATGTCTTTTATTTTGAATGTTGATATTTTTTCCAGTATTTTCTTTATTCCAATGATGGATTTCTCGAAGCAGAATATTACTATTATAATTGCAAGCACTATTATTATTGAATATGCGCCTATTCCGCCTACAATATCATGCAGGCTTGAAAATAGGAAGAATCCGTGTTTGCCGCCAAGCATGAATAGTTTATCTTTGAAAATTGATGCCAAAGCGATACTGAACCACAGCATAATCACGGTAGATTTCAGTATGAATGGAATTAGACGTATTTTTCTTATATTCAGCAATCTGATGCTAATTGCTACTAGCATTGCCACTATTGCAAACGAGGCTATTCCGAATGTGTCGCGAATAAAGAAATTGGCCACCATTGCGCCTAATTTTCCCGCCTTGTTATCGACTTGTATGTCGGGATTGAACATTGCCTCGAAGAAGCCGAAGTTTGATAACGACTGGTCGCTTTCCCATGTGAAGAAATATGAGATGAACGATACCAGCATTATTATTACAAAAGCCAAAAGCAAAACTCCGATGCAGATTTTTATCTGATAGGAACGTTTTACTTTTGAGTCGTCGTCATCGGCGACATTGCCGTCCTTACCTTTTTTCTTAGGTTCCGGCTTTTTAGTTTTGGAATCGTCCTTTGGTTTTTCTGCCTCGGGCTTACCTTTTTTCTTTTCCTTAGATTTTCCGAACATTTAATTCATTCTTTCACTTTATAACAAGCAAAAAAATCCCCTTGCGAGGATTTTTTTGCATTAAAAATATTTTTTACATACCGCCGCCGAGCATCTTGGCGAATTCTTCAGCCGAAAGTTTCTGATAGTCGTCGGTAATCATGAACATCGAGTTGTTTACGCCGCCTTTCTTAACTTCCTTTGCGGTCATTGTCATGTTCATTCCCTGAGTGCTCATTGTATATTGCATCGGAACGCCCTTTACACCCTTAACCTGCGAATTTTCATAGTAGCTTGCCGGCATAGGAATGTCTTCTGTTACGAAAACCTCCATTGTTTCGCCATCGGTGGTAACATTGTACTTGGTGCACTTGTAACCAGCAATTGTCTTGGTTTCGTCGGTTTTCTCAACTACCGGTTCCGAGTCCTTCAAGTCGCCAGATTCCTTTGCTTCTGCCTTAGCCTTTTCAATGTCTTCCTTTGACTGCTGTGTAGCAAGTTTCTGTCCCATAACATCAATAAGAACGATTGCGCTACCATCTTCAAGGACTACTGATCCCATAGTGTACATTGGAGAAACCTGGTCCATTCTAAACTTACCGTCCTTAACGTATGTTATCATTTCGGTAGGAACCTGACCTTTGTACTGCGGATCCAAATCTTCGTAAGTGATTGCATACTTGATAATTCCAGCGAAAGCCTTTTCCTTCTTCTGCGCGCTAACTGAGAACGACACCAATAGAGCCATTGCAACGCATAATACTTTAACTAAAGTCTTCATATTCAAAATAAATTTTATTTGTTGTTACTAATTTAATTAAATTTCTACCTAAATAATAAAATGTTCGCAAAGATAGTCATTATATTTTTACGGCTGCCATTAAAACTTATAAAAAAAACTTAACTTTTGAACAGGCCGCTGTGTTGCAAAAATGATGCCGAGTGAGAAATGGGCTATGTTTCGCAGGTGAATTGCTGGAGGGTAATATGTAGCAAGAAAAGATGGAATGTTCTTTTTTGGATAAAAACTTTTTGTATTTTTGCGACGTAATTAATATTGCATTATTATGAGAGAAAAGATTTGGATTATTATATTATTTGCGGTAGGACTTTTGTTTGTAGGATGTACAAAGAATGGTTGTACAGACTCTACTGCCAAGAATTATGATAAAAGGGCAAAAAATGATGATGGTTCATGTATATACGAACCAGTAAGCGTACATGATCTCTTAATTGGACGATACAAATGCACAAGAAAGTCGTGGTATGCGCAAGATGAAGAATATGATACGGAATTAGAAATACATCCTATAAGAGTAAGTGACAAAATTTTGAGGGTATGTGACATTTCTATAGACTTGTCATTTTATATTACATACACCGAAAATGGATCTATAAAGGACACAGTAATTCCAAATGTTCCTGGGTATATGCATAATGGTTATGCACCTAGTATTTGGGGTTCGTTAAGGGAGGACTCGCTTCATTTTGATTATACATTGAATACCGTCGGACATTATGTCTATGTCGGATTTAAGATTCAGCAATTCCCCGTAGATTTTGACACGCCTGACTATAGGGATGCATGGGTTGGTTTTTACGATGGCACGAAAGAAACCTTTAGTTGGTTGCCAGTGCCTGACACTGGAAGAGTATCTGGACCTTACAACGCAACTCTGGAAGTGTCGTTGACAGAAAACGATTCGGTTCTGAAAATAATTGAAGTTGGTAGCGTTCAATATCAAAATGCTGTGTATTATGTAAATACGAATGG
>JAGCNN010000159.1 GCA_017645925.1 Bacteroidales bacterium | reverse complement strand
GATGGCAAACCCGTTTTGCTTCATGGTATTACATCAAGCGGCAAGACCGAAATTTACATAAAGCTCATACAAGAAACTTTGTCGAAAGGGAAAAAAGTACTTTATCTTTTGCCCGAAATTGCAGTAACTACGCAGATTATTTCGCGTCTCGAAACCTATTTTGGCAACTCGGTAAAGGTATTTCACAGCAAACATACCGCCTCGGCAAGAGCCGCCGTTTACAACGCTGTCCTCGAAGACAAATACGAGATTGTCATAGGTGTAAGGTCGGCTATTTTCCTTCCATACGAAAATCTTGGGCTTATAGTCGTTGACGAGGAACACGAGAATTCGTACAAGCAAAGCGACCCCGACCCGCGCTACAATGCCCGCGACATGGCACTTGTATTGGCTAAGATTCATGGAGCAAACGTAATTTTAGGTTCGGCAACTCCCTCAATCGAATCGTACAACAATGCAGTGCAAGGACGCTACAAACTGGTGGAACTCACCGAGAGATATGGCAATGTGCAACTGCCTTCGGTCGAGATTGCCGACATGAAAGATGCATATTTCCGCAAGATAAACAAAGGGCACTTCCACCCTACCCTCATAAGGGCAATAAACGAAACTATAGCTGCGGGCGAACAGGTTATCCTGTTCCAGAACCGACGAGGCTACTCGGCAATGGTTGAATGCAAGGACTGCGGCTGGGTGCCACACTGCAACAACTGCAACGTAAGCCTCACCCTGCACAAGTTCGACAACAAGCTGGTGTGCCATTATTGCGGCGAAAAATTCAATGTTCCAAGCAGTTGCGCACAATGCGGCAGCAAGAACCTAAAAGCCAAAGGTCTTGGCACAGAAAAAATTGAGGAGCAAGTGCAGGCACTCTTCCCGTCGGCACGAATAGCACGCCTTGATTACGACACTGCCCAGTCGCGGAAGAACTACGAACGCATAATTGGAGAATTCAGCAATGGCGAAATTGACATCCTCATCGGCACTCAAATGATTACCAAAGGTCTTGATTTCCCAAATGTAAGTCTTGTAGGGATACTGAATGCCGACAACATGCTTGATTTTCCTGACTTCCGAGCCTTTGAAAGGTCATTCCAGCTTATGGCGCAGGTAAGCGGTCGCGCAGGACGGCGACAAAAACAAGGACGGGTAATAATCCAGACCTTCTGCCCCACCCACGAAATTATAACCAATGTGCTGACCAACGACTTTAAGTCGATGTTTGCAAAGCAGATGCAGGAACGGACAGCTTTCCACTACCCTCCCACATGCAACTACATAATAATCCACATAAAGCACAAGGACAGGCAAAAGGCAGTACAAGCGGCATCGTTGCTTACCAAAGAACTGCAGAATGCCCTGAAACAGCGAGTGCGCGGTCCCGAAGAACCAGCAATAAACCGCATCAGCAGCCAATACATAATGAACGTGCACATACGTTTTGAAAAAACACTTTCGGCAGTGAAAATAAAGGCGTTCATAATGGAGAAAGTGCAAATGATAAAGTCAATTGCTACATTGTCGCAGATAGCCGCCGAAATAGACGTTGACCCGTACTAAGAAGCAGGATACGCTATTGCACACCACGACTCTTTCATTTTGTTTATTATACAGATAATTAATATTTGAACAAATCCGCTGGCTGAGCTTGTCGAAATCAAGGAGACGAAATGATACAATGCCTATTAACCTTACCCTTCGACAGGCTCAGGGGGCGGTTAAATGAAATAGCCGTGACAAAAAAACAGAGTTTTGCAGGAATTAGAAAAAAATGTATTTTTGCAGGCGAAAATGGCGTATTGCGTTAATGCAGGTTCTCGCAGTGCAGCCAAATAAATTGAACCTGCTGTAATTTAAACAAAAGACACAATTATGGGTTTTATAGAAAGGCTTAGCGGTTCACCTATTACGAACATTCCCGAGCTTATTAACTTTCACCACTCCAACCCTCTTGGTATTAATCCGCTGGGGCTTTTGATATTCATATTCGTAGTGGCAGCTTTCATGGAATTTGTCAACTTCCAGATTCGACACAGAGACAAATCCAAACTCTACCCTGTTTTATACGTATTGTTCGGAATATCTTTGATTTCAATCTATTACTACTGCTTCATGTCGGACTTGCCAACCGTTGACAGATACGGAGAAAAACCTTGCATAGGATGGTTCTGCGACTACGATGTAGTGGGCGACTGGGGACTGACAATACTTGGTCTGGTAGGTCTTGTCTTAGTGGTTTACTGGATAATATGTGCTGTAATGCAGGTTACCGCCCAGATGTCGGTTCACGCTGGACTTAGCGAAGGCAAGAAGTGGAAAGAATGGAAATGGGGAACCGTTGTAGCTCTTGCAGGTCTTGCAGCCAGCGTTATAGTATATATTGCAAAGGCTTCCGCATCGGCTTGCTCGTGGGTTCTGTTTGGCAGCCAGATAGCAATGATGCTGTTCTGCCTTGTGAAACTGGTTCTCGACTGTGTTCGCACAAAAAGCGCATGGGGCGTAGCAATAGCATTGGTATTCTTCCTTGGTATCGAAGCAGTGATAATGCTTTCGATAGAATGCATGTACGGCGCAATTGTATTCTGCGTAGCAATTCTCGGAGCATTTGCATCGGCAAAGGCAAGAAAGAAAAAACCGAAAGAAAAGAAGAAATAGTCGGATACAATAAAAAATAAAGGCTGGAGAAAATCTTCAGCCTTTATTTTTTTGTCATTATCCCAACAGACTTTCCCTTATGAAATCGTCGTGTCCCTTAATTTTGAAATACAGCATCTTCAGTGCGGCAAACGGGCGAAGTCTATTTTCTACTTCGGCAAACTTTTCGGGAGTGTCGGCGCCAAAATATTCGCAGGCAAATAACTTCCAGAACCTAAGCATTGCCTCATTGTCGATATGATATAGCTTCTTTGTCAAATCGTCGGGATTGCACCTGCAGACAAGGTACATCATGCCAAAGTCGAACAGCGGATTGCCATAGCTGAAATCGGCAAGGTCGATCCACAAGTTGCCGAAACTCGAATCGAGAATATTGCCTATATGCAAGTCGCCATGGAGACAAGTCGTTGCCG
>JAGCNN010000158.1 GCA_017645925.1 Bacteroidales bacterium | reverse complement strand
ATCTGTAGAGATGTTGCGCGCAACATCTCTACTAACAAAACAACGCCATTTCTGCAAAAAAAATGTTGTCTTTGTTGTCCTTGTTGTCTTTGAAAAAAAGCTGAGAGCATGTACGGCCGCAAAATTATGCGGCTCAACAAATTATTCCATAGATCAAATAAAAAGAAGACAACATTGACAACTTTGGACAACATTGAACATTGGGGAAATATGTAAAGATGTTACGCGCAACATCTCTACAAAACATACAACACCATTTCTGCAAAAAAATGTTGTCTTTGTTGTCCTTGTTGTCTTAAAAACAGCTAGTACAGTCGCAAAATCTTGCGGCTCAACAAATTATTCCATAGCTCCGCAAATAAAAAGAAGACAACTTTGGACAACAATATTGTTTGTTGATTTTTGTGTCCAAATCCTACCTTATCAGCATCAAGTTTCCTTTTTTCGTTCTTATGCTGCCGTCGTACATTTCGGCTTCCACATAGTAGGAATAGGTATCGATGTTCTGAACCTTGCCTTTGAGCGTGCCGTCCCAGCCCTTGTTGAGGTCGTTGGAGAAAAACACCTCCTCGCCCCAGCGGTTGAAGATGCGGAACTGCAACAAACGCCTTATGCCAAGTCCGCGCACATATACAATGTTGTTGCCGTCGCCTTCGCTTAGCGGAGTGAATGCACCCGGCACATCAAGCGAAAACTTCATGTCAACATCAATATGTATGTCGAAACGGCTTTCGTAGCAGCCAAGCGAATCGCTGAGCCATACCGAATAGTCGCTACTTCTGCTCGGGAAGAAGTACAAGGTGTCGCAGCCTAATGAAATCACGCTGTCAAGTGGCGCCCAGCGGCAATTCAGGTCGCTTTCGGAAAGCACCACTGCAACAAGCGTATCTCCGATGTTTATTGATGCATAATCGGGTTCTATTTCAGCTTCGACAGGCGCAATCACATCAATATGAACCGAATCGCTTGCCGAGCATAAATGTTCGGTATATACATCTACATAGTAGGTTGTATTTTCGGTTGGCGTAACGGTCTGACGCGGATTGCTGCTATTGATAGGCGCATTCCAGTAATACGAATTTCCGCCAACAACAATAATGTCTATTTCGTCGCCCAAGCATATTACTGTGTCCCTGCTTGTTATCGGATGCGGGCTTGGGAAGAGCACATATTCGTGCGAAACACTGTCGTAGCAGCTATGCTCGTTGGTTACGGCAAGCGAAACTACAAATGTAGAATCGCTGTACGACTGATTTGTCCAGTAAACGGGTATTTCCTCAGACGATGCGCCAAACCTGCGACCATTAAGATACCATTTCCACTGGGCATTTTCCGAGGACTGGTTTACCAAAGTTGCCGACAAAGGCGCACACAAGCCTTCGGTTATTTCAACGCTGTCGGCATACAGACCGAAACGCGCATCAACTTCATAAACATATATCATCTCGGTTATGTCAACCGAACATTCGCCAGTGGTAAGAGTAAGAACCACAGGGAAATATCCCGACTGCGGAACATAGTCGTAGGTATGCGTAACAGTTGGAGTATTATAGTTGTATCCGCCACCAACAACCCATTGGAACGACTGGACATTCTGCGCATTCTGTATTCGAAACGTAACATCATCGCCGGCGCAAATGGCAGTGTCGCTGATGTTGATTTCGGCGGTAGGCCCATTTATCGAAACGCTTGTGCTTTTCACTACTCGGCAACCGGCAGGAGTTGTTACTTCAAGCGAAATTGAATAGAATCCGGGTGTGTTGTAAAGATATTCAGGGTTTTCTACATAAAGGTTGTCGCCGTTGCCCATACTCCAGTGGAACGAGGGTTCGGTGCCGTCGGGCAAGGCTATTGCCGACACATCAAATATAGGCTGGGCAGGATAGCAGTTGAAACTCTGGCTCATTGGCGAAAGGTTTGCTTCGAGGCTTTCGACAAAGACACCATCGGGGTAGTCGGCAAAATCGGTGCAGCCAATTCCTCCTGTAACATTAAGCGTCACGGGATACCTGCCCGGAACAGAATAGCGATGCGAAACCACCGGTCCAATATTCTGCATCACTTCGCCATCGCCGAAATCCCAGTCGTAGCGGAAATCAGGATTGTCAACATTAGAGGTAAAGATGACCAAATCGGTATTGCAGATGCTGTCGTCAAAGTCAACTACAAGGTCGGGAATGTCGATGACGTGCAGATGGTCTTCAAACGACCGGCGCTCGTAACAACCATGCCTTGTCGTAACCATGTAGTGTATAGAGTAATAGCCTGTATCGGTGTACTCGTGCGATACCGGGTTTCCACGAACGGTTTCACCGCTTATAAGATTCCACTGCACATCGCCAATAGGATCGTTGGTATTGGTAAGTATGCACTCGAATTCAACGTTTGCAGGAGCGCAGGCTATTGTCTGTGGCGGCATTATGGTCGATGCAGGGTCAACAACATATATCGGCTTGGTAAAAATCGAAATGCATCCGTCGCTCTGACGAAGATAAACCGTTACGGTTCGGTCGCCTGCATCGTGAAAACAATGTGTATGGGAAAGGTTAGTGCCAATCTCAAACCATTCAAGCTCATCTATTGGAACATCGTTAACTCCCCAGTTGTATGCAATGTCAACATACACCGAGGCAAAACTATCCACTTCTACCGCCGAGTAGCCACCCATGCACACGGTATCATATTCCAAATGCCATACAAAAGGCTGCACGGCAATATCGCTGGAAACATAAGTTACAAACGAGCAACCTGAATTGTCGTTGTGCCCCACGACCATGCAGGTATATGCACCATAGTCGGGATAAGTGTAATGCAGTATTGGCGCTGTTGAATGAGGAAGATAATACAGTGTATCGGAGCCAGAAGTAATAATCCACTCCCAATACTGCGCCCCTCGGTTGTCAACAATGGTATAGGTGAAGTCAAAAGGAGCCGAACAATGGGAGTACTGTCCAAAATGCAGAATTGGAGGCAAAACATATACCATGTCCCACCAATAAGTGCTTGACTGGCAATGCATGTATTCTGTACGTATGCCCACATTGTTCCAGCCTGTGTCAACATCAAAAACAAAATCATTGTACATACTGTTGGCATTGTAGCTGGTGCCATTTTGGGGAGTCGTAATAAGCATGTAAAAGTCAATGCTGTCGGAACTTTCGTACATGGAATTGTAGAAAAGGTACAAATCCTGCGGGCAGACTGTGTCGCGGTTTATCAGATTGAGATTCAAGTCTGTAGCCCAGAAATCCTCGGGTGGAATCTGTATGCCTATTTCTACGGTATCGCAACCGCCGTCGTATGAGTTCATCGAACGGGTATCGGTGCAGCCATTGCGGTCGGTGATAGTAAGCGTTGGAGCGTAAGCACCTTGCTGAGTATATGTATGCGATACAGGCGTATATGTAGTATGCAATGTCGTTCCATCGCCAAAATCCCAGAAATAGTCAACAATTTCGCTGTTTTCGGTATAAACTACGTGATGGTCGAACCTCACGGTTTCGGGCGCACAATTGCCGCAGCTATTCGACTCCATATTGCCTTCGGGATGGTTTACCGTTATTGTCGGACCGTCAAAGGTGTCGTAGCAGCCAGCACTCGTATAAGCCGTCATTGATGTGTGGTAAACGCCATTCTGACCGTATGTTACTTCGGGGTTCTCTGCCGAATACAAGCTGTAAGGTCCCATCCCCACATCGTACCTGTACGAAATATCATCGCCAACGGAGGTATTTGTAAACTGCACCGTGTATGGATAGTCGCACGAAAATGTTCCGTCAACCACAAACGAAGCCTCGACATATTGCACATTTACAGTAAAGTTTTCGGAACGTTCGCAAGGTCCGCCCGGGTCGGCGGTAAATGTACCTGTGTATGTTCCTGCATTCATATAAACATGGTATGCGATATAGTCGTACGAAACAGGAGAGCCGTCACCAAAGTTCCATGAGCAGCTGGTTGTTCGCGACATAAGGCTACGGAAAGCGGCGGAAACCTTTCTGCACACAGTACTAGGAGCATCAAAGCGCGGTACTAAAGGGGCAATGGAAATCATATCGGGATAAACGTGCGTGGTGGAGCATCCGTAGCTGTCGGTAGCGGTAACGCTCACATCAAAATGTCCGTGCGTAGTGTAGGTATGACTAGGACTGTCGCCTGAGCCTGTCTGTCCATCGCCGAAATTCCAATTTAAAGTATATGAAGAAGAAACATTTGGCGCTGTTGTAACTTGCGATACGAAAGGCACTTGCAATGGCGGTTCGCACCACTGGTCAATTTCTGTCACCACCGACAGCAAAGGAGCCGACGATACATTTACAGTCTGCGCATATCGTTCGCCTATGCAGCCGTTTCCATCGGTAACACGCAACGAAACCGTCAAAAGCCCTGAATTTAGGTAAGTATGCGAAACATTCTGCCCCGTCGATGTCTGTCCGTCTCCCCAGTACCACAGCCAGCTTGTAATCGGTGCATCGCCCTGAATTGACATATCGCTGAGCGAATAGTCGAAGGGCGTACAGCCCGAGACTGGCGTTTCGTTGAAGTGCGCTTCGGGCGACTGGAAAATCACAACCTCGCGGCTGGCACTTGCTGTTGCTCCGCCGCTTGTAACAGTTACCGAAACGGTATATGTTCCGCCTTCGAGGTAGGAGAAAGTCGGTGTTGCAAGGTGCGACACATCGCCGCTGCCCGACGACCACGAATATGCCACGTTTGGTCCTGCATTGGCAACCTGACAGCCGAAAGTAAGGTTTTGTGGCGAGCATCCGCAGAACGAATCGCCAGTGATGGTTACGGAAAGTTGCGCCTTTGCGGCAAATGCCGAAAGCAGAAACAATAATGTCAATATGCAGAATTTCCTAAACATTATTTTAAATCTTTTGCGTCAAATTATCATTTAAATTGTCTGATTCCCATTTCGCCACATTGTTTTCGATGTATTCGGCAATTTGGTTCATTTCATTTTGGTCGCGGATGATGTGGTCGTAGAAACGGGATTGCCATTGGAATGGGATGCCGTTTTGGCGGTCAAACCGTGTAACGGATTGTTTGAAACCACCCATCGCGATTGATAAACGACCCTTGTCGCTGGCCATTTTTTGCATGGTTTTGTTTTTCCCATCAACGGGTTCCATCGTAGAATCGCACCATGGTGCGATTCTACAATCGTCACCGGAAATTATCACAATCAAATGAATATGGTCGGGCATAATAACATATTGGGGAATTTGTGCGTATGGGTTGTGTTCCGAAATTTTTCGCACACATTCATCCGTATATTTCCCCACCGCCGACAATTGCATTTCTCCGTCAACGATTTCCCCGAAATAATGTTTTCTCCCCTTTGTGCATATCGTAATGAAATATTCGCCACCGTTGTAATCGTGCCACGATGCGCGTTTTGTCCCAATGCGATATTTATTTTGGATTTTTTCGGCAGGCATAAATAACATATCGGTCTGTTGGTGAGAAAATTAATTATCCCTTATACATCTTATATGAACACCCCAATAAATATTATAATATGGTGAATATGGGTCATAACCATGCTGAACAGCAACATAATAATTTATATTATTGGAAAATATTCCTATTGAAGAGGTTGTGGTCAAATATACAGCCATTGAGCCACCGCTTGTTATTACTCCTGGTTCATCTGGATACAATGAAATTACGCCATCTGGATTTAGACCTAAACCTCTGGAATTATTCGTTTCCTGATTATATCCTGCCGTACATTCAATATCACTTTCAACCCAATTAGAAGAAGATACCATTGCTTTTATGGCGTTTCCATTGTCATCACAACCATAATCACCGTATGCAACCATAGTATTAACAAGTTCCTGCCATTCCGATTGTGTAGGCAAACGCCATCCTTCTGGACAGAATCTACCTCTATAGTTAATGTTATAATAATATCCGTAATCTCTATCGTGAGAGCCAGATACGCCAACCATATCCGTTGACCAACCCCATTCGCTCTTATAAAAAACATATCTATTGCCAATTATGTGAGGGATTTCTGTTCCATCATTAAAATGTGATGTCCTCAAATCTTCAGCAAACCATGTCTGGCAACCATATTGTATTGTACGGTATGTAATGTTGTCGCGTTCATCGTAGAATGTGCCTTCAAGTCCATCTTCGCCTGTAATTGTAAGGTGAAGCAACACTATGCTGTCGCATCCGCAGGAAGTTTGCAGGGTTCGCCGGTAGTTGCCGCTTTCGGTAAAATATTCTCCGTTGGACATCCGGTAGTAGGAACATTCCTCGGCAGTTACCTCGTGTACGGTATTGTCGCTGTGCCCTATGGTAAGGTTCAGGTGTACAACCGAGTCGCAGCCGTACTGGTTAGTATATGTTACAGTGGCGGTGTTGTTGCTTTCCGTGTAGGTATTGCCGTCAATCCAAGTGTAGGAATCACAGGCGCGGTGGGTATCAGTGACATTGTTGACTTGTAGGAACAGTCTCATTTCAATTGTGCTGTCGCAACCATGCGAGTTGGTATATGAGAGGACCCTACGTATATAGCTAAGACCTGTGGGGGTTTCTGTTGTATATGTATTGCCGTCAATCCACGTATAGGAATCGCATGCATATATGGTATCGTATATATAGTTTGAGAGCCGTGTAAAGTGCAAGGTTACAACGCTATCGCAGCCATTTGCTGCAGTGTATGTCCTTGTGTAGTCTCCAGTTTGGGAATAATTCTGTCCACCCCACCAGTACGAATTGCATGCGGAGGCATCGAACTCATGTTCTATGCGCGTTATCGTCAAGTTTAGCCTTACAACCGAATCGCATCCGTTTTCTGCAATGTAGGTAAAGGTTGCCTCGTTGTTGCTTTCGGTGTAGGTGTTACCGTCAATCCATACAAACGAACTGCATTCCTCTCTCGTGTCTATAGTTTCGGTTGAGTGGTTCACGTGAAAATTTATTGCTATTATACTGTCGCAGCCGTATTGGTTTTGGTATGTAGTCGAGAATGTACTGTCCACGGTGTACGTTTGTCCTTCCCACTCGTAGCTGTCGCAGACGGTGGTATCCGTTTCGTAGGTTCGGGGATGGATTATACCCAGGTTCAACATTATGGTTGAATCACAACCATCAACTGTTTGATAAACGACTCTGAAAACTCCTGATGTCGTATATGTTTGTCCTTCCCATTCATAACTGTCGCAAGCAATTATTTGTTGTTGTGGAGGATAAAGATACGATGGATATATGGTGAGGTCCAGCCTTATCACCGAATCGCAGCCAATGCTGTTTCTTAACGTGTATGTTGCGGTGCTGTCGCTCTCTGTGTATGTGTGACCGTCTATCCATGTGTATCGTCCGCAGGCTGTTATCTCGTCAACCGTCACTCCCGACCTAAGGTTGAACCGCAACTGGCATTCGGTATCGGAACCATCGGTTATTGTAGTTGTGTACAATTCGCTTTCGTATATGGAATCGCAGTAGGTGGTATAGCCCAGACATTCAAGTTCATCGCCAATAACTATGTCATAGTCGCCGTCGCGCAGCGCCTTACCCTCCAATTGTCCAAGGTAGGAAATTTTGTTTATTCCGCCACTGCCAAGGTTCACCATTTTTATCGAACTTGTACCGTCGGAGGTATTTGCCGAAAGCAGATATCCCTGCGGAGTTGCAAGGCTAACGGCAAATCTGTGTTCGCCTTCTGGCAGGGTGCCGTTGTAGTTGGCGAAAACGCGCCCGCCCATGTCAAGGGCTTGCATGCTTACCTTGTCGGGCTTGGGCAAAGCAAGGTTAACTTCGGTGCTGCCGTAGAACGGGTTCGGTACGTTCTGCGAAAGTTCGGCAGCCATCGCGCTGTTGATTTTTATAGCCGTCAGGTCGAACGAACAGGACGTGTCGGGAGCAACGAGCGTTGCCGTCCATCCCTGCGTTAGGTTGCGTATCACTATGCTGTCCATGTCCACGTGGTGCCCGTGTATGGTCTTGCCTGTGAAACTGATATTAATGCTTTGCGCGAATGCGCATACGGTGCATATTGCAATTATAATGGTTGAAATCAATCGTTTCATCGTCGTACAATTTTACGATTCACAAATATAGACAAATTTAAAATAATTATGGTTCTATTGATTCGAATTGTCGGATTCCCATTTCGCAACATTGTTTTCGATGTATTCGGCAATTTGGTTCATGTGGTGTCTAGTGGTGTTGAGTGGTGTCGCGGCGCGCCACAACCCCACAACGGATTGTTTGAAACCGTCCATCGCGATTGATAAACGACCCTTGTCGCTGGCCATTTTTTGCATGGTTTTGTTTTTCCCATCAACGGGTTCCATCGTAGAATCGCACCATGGCGCGTTTCTACAATCGTCACCGGAAATTATCACAATCAAATGAATATGGTCGGGCATAATAATATATTGGGGAATTTGCGCGTATGGGTTGTGTTCCGAAATTTTTTGTACACATTCATCCGCATATTTCCATACCGCCGACAATTGCATTTCGCCGTCAACGATTTCCCCGAAATAATGTTTTCTCTCCTTTGTGCATATCGTAATGAAATATTCGCCATCGCTGTAATCGTGCCACGATGCGCGTTTTGTCCCAATGCGATATTTATTTTGGAATTTTTCGGCAGGCATAATTTGAGATATAGGTTTGTTTTCGAGGAAATTAATTATCCCATACACATATAATTATAAATCAATAACAATGAAAAGGCAAACGCGATTCCGAGAAGGATTATTGATAATTTAATGTTCGCTTTCATATTGTAATTATTTTATCTTTCCACAAATACCATATAGTACCAGTCGTATGGGTCGCCAACACCTACGCTTGGTTGGTACAGATATACGGCAACCTTCTTCGATGTCTGCTCATAATACGACATAAACTCATCTTGTGCCGAAAGTGTCTGCCAGATATATCCCAAATCATTATCCGACTCGTCAACATCTTGCACATAACTTCCATCAGCATCTATGTACGAAATTCTGTCGCTCGGGAATGACAGACCGCGTTTCATTGTGTATTCGGGAACGTATGTGTCAACATTTCCACCTTTTACAAATGTTTCGGGAAAATTAAGGGCACCGCAGCCAGCCCAAACAATTGAGCCGTCCATCAATAAATTTGATTGGTCTCGATAGTACAATTTTATGTAGCCGAAATCACCAGGAGACATATAGTCTGCAAGGAAAGGTATTTCGTTTCCTTCGTTCTGCTTGTTTGTAACATTCATCGAGTAAAATCCACCGTATTCAAAAGTCATATAGTCAACTTTTGCAATGAGAATATCCTTGCCTAAATATTCTTCGGTAAGGTTGACGGTAGGAACCTCTGGAAGCGGATTGTTTACACGCTCGTTGATAATCTGCATATAAACCGATGGATTCCATTGTCCGTATCTCAAATGCAAACTATATTTGTATGCCTGACTGTCATTTGCTGAAAACGTAAAACTAATATTATCAGAAGATGGGTCAACCGATTCCAATGCCTCCAAAATTTGTTCGGGTGTATCAACATACTGATATCCATTATTACCATTTCTCATAGAATAACTTTCCCTGACCAACAATGGATATGAACTGGAGTGTAATATCTCTAAAAGCCATTTCTTAAAAATTGCCGACAATGTATCAATGTCACTGCTTTCTAATTTCATCTCTACATTAGGCACCCTATCGTCATATCCAAAATGGACAAACAAATATTTTGATATGCTGTCAACCCTTGTGTCTGTGTATTTTGCACTAAGGTTGTTACTGTATTCACATTCCTCATAGCCGTTTGCTGTCAAATATTCGTTATATGCAGTCACTTCCATGCCTATCAACGACTTCAAAAACACAAAATCCCCACCATCGGTTTCGTATTCCTGCAAGGTGTTTCTTGCATTTCTTACAATTGCGTTCTCGTCTTCGTCAAATTGAATGCGCTCGCACGATGAGAATGCAAAGGCAAACGCGATTCCGAGAAGGATTACTGATAATTTAATGTTCGCTTTCATATCGTAAATTTTTTAATTAGTCAAATATATACAACATTTTTTATGTCAAAAAACATTTTATCCTTTAATTAATTTCTTTCAGACGTTGCACGCAACGTTTCTACTCGGCGCAAATCATTGCGCCCCTACCAAATGTTACACGCAACGTTTCTTTCGTCTCTGCGCAATGAATTGCGCCGCTACTCTCGTCTTTCATCTCTCAACTCTCATTTAATCAACATCACATTCCCCTTCTTCGTCCTTATGCTTCCGTCGTACATTTCTGCCTCGACATAATACGAATATGTGTCCTGATTTTGCACCTTTCCGCCGATTGTTCCGTCCCAGCCCGTATGCAGGTCATTTGTGAAGAAAACCTCCTCACCCCAGCGGTTGAAAATGCGGAACTGACGCAACTCCTTTATGCCAAGTCCACGCACATACACTACGCTGTTTTCGTCCTCGCTCAATGGTGTGAACGCACCTGGCACATCAAGCGTGTATTTAATATCAACATCAACATGAATGTCAACAGTCTTTTCGTAGCATCCGAGCGTATCTTTCAGAATTAGTGTGAAATCGGTATTTTCAAGCGGATAAAGCAACAAGGTATCGCAATTTCCTGCAAAAGCGTATTCCGCAGGAGAAATGTAACAATTAAGCGGTTCCATGTCGGAAAATACCAATGCCGTAGCCGTATCACCGATATTTATGGACAGCGACTGCTCGTAAACTCCTGCATCAAAATCTTGAAACACATCAACCATGACCGAATCCAAAATCATACACATTTTTTCACTAAACGCATCAACATAGTAAACGGTTGCCTCTGTCGGTGAAATAATTTGCTCTTGCGCACTATCGTCTATAGGAAAATGCCAGTAGTAGGTATTTCCACCAAAGGCAGAAATATGTGCCTGACCGCCCTTACATATCAAGGTATCGCCAATGGTATGCACTTCTGGAAGCCTGTAAACCAAATAGTTGTGCGAAATACTATCAATACAGCCAAGCGAATCGGTAATTGCAAGCGAAACCACGTTCAACGAATCAATCTGCGTAGAAGAATTTGTCCATGAAACCGAATTTTCCGTCTGCTCAACGCCGTTCACGTACCAGCGCGCTACGACTTCTGTAGAAGCCGAATATTCCAAAATGCCTTCCAAAGGCGGACATGCCCCCTCTCCTATCAGTTTTCCACTCAAATCCCTAAGGCTAAACTCCGAAAAAATCCTATACACATAAACCTGTTCTGTCTTCTCGATGGTACAATTTCCGTTTTGCAAAGACAAGGTAATCGGAAAATATCCCGATTCGGGAACATAATCGTAAGTATGCGTAACTTCGGGCATATTGGCATAGCTGTCGCCACCGCCAACCACCCAGACAAAACTCTCTACATCAACAGCATCGGTCATCAAGAAATGCACTTCGCCACCTGCACAAACCAAAGTATCGCTCAGCGAAATGTTTGCTTGGGGACCGGTAATCGCCACATTGTGCGACATTGCTGCTCTACATCCTCCGCGCGTAGTAACTTCAAGTCCAATCGTATAGTTACCCGGCAAAGTATATAGATACTGCGGGTTTGCCACGTGTACTGCATCACCATTGCCCATGTCCCAGTTGTAATTCAGATTGGAGTTCACAGGTTCAACTTCTATTGCCGAATGTATTGTGGGACTTACTGGATAGCAGTTGTATGCGGCACTGTCGATTGTAAAGTCGGCAGAAACAATTCGTTCAACGCTTATACATTCTTCGCAAGGAAAGGCACCGGCACACACCGCCACTCCATTGTTCCGCACCGATACGGTATGCGTAAACGAGTAAATTCCAGCCTGTTCGTACAGATGAGAAACAGTGTTGCCTGTTCCCGAAATTGTTGTGCCGTCTCCAAAGTCCCATTCGTGCCAAATTGAAACGTCCGACTCTTCCGACACAAATGTCAGCGCCGTACCCAAACAAACCTCTGGCGTAAAATCAATCTCGGCGTACGGGAAATCAAGAACTTTCACCCTTTCATTGAAGGTTGCCGAAAACTGGCAGCCATGCCATGTCATAATGCTCAAGGAAACATCGTAAACACCAGCCCTAACAAAGGTATGGGTGACGGTTTCGCCCGACTCTTCGCTTGTACCATCGCCAAAATTCCATATTGCAGAATAAATGGCATCGTCGGTGTTTGTAATGCTATGGAATTCCATCGCAACCGGACTACAAGCCACAACAAGACTTGACGGCGAGATGCTTGAACTAGGGTCAACCACATACACCTGCTTGGTAAATACCGAAATACAGCCGTCGTGCTGACGGGCGTATGCCACTACATCGTAGTCGCCGCCACTCTCGTACGTGTAGCGCGAATCGGTAATCCCATTGATTGGAATCCATTCAAGCTCGTCAATGGGTATTCCGCTACCTTCCCAGTCGAAAGCAACTTCGGCAAAGGACGGCGCACTAATAACCACCGCAGTAAGCCTGTTTCCAAGGCATAAGGTATCGGTGGAAATTTCCCACGAGAATGCAGGCGGCATAATATTGCACAGTATTCCATTTGAATATTCGCAGCCAGCCTCATCGTTGTAGGCGGTAAACCTACACTCGTAATTACCATAAGCAGGATAAACTATTGTAATAGAATCGGTTGTGGAATGATTGTCGTACATAAGCGTATCTCCGCTTTCCATGTTCCATATCAGCCAGTCCCAATACTCAGCACCAAGATTATCAGTTACCTTGAACGAATAAACAAAAGGTGCCGAACAATCGGAATAAGATGCCACATGGGCAATTGGAGGCTTCACATATACGCTGTCCCACAGTTGCCCGGGCGACTGGCAGTTGCGATATTCAACCACAAAACCAACCTTATTCCATCCTGTATCAACATCAAACGAAAAAGGTTTATACATATTCGTCGTATTTACATTCAAGCTATGACCGGCAGTAGTTATCACAAATGCATATTCGTAATCGGCAGAACCTTCAGCCATTGAGTTGTAAAGATACACAACATCCTGCGGGCAAAGCGTATCGCGAGGAATAAAGTTGTGCATGGCATCCACTACACCAAACTGCTCAGGAGAAACTTGCAATCCTGTCATAATCGAACCGTCAAGCAAACTTGTTGCGGTACAGCCAGAAGTGTCGGTAATTGTAACCGAAGGATAAAAGATACCAAAATCGGCATACTCATGCTGCACAGAAGCTTCGGCTGTATGGGCATTTGTTCCATCACCAAAATCCCAGAAGAAGTCCACCACCGCCGAATTGCTCGTATATTCGGAATCGTTGAAAAGTTCTATGGTTGCAGGCACACATCCGCCAGGCTCAGAAGTGTAAAGTGCCGCTTCGGGTTGGTTGACAACAATTTCGGGACCTATATACCTTGATACACAACCACCGGGCGATGTTACCGTAAGCGATGGAGTAAATCGTCCATTGTGCGAATATGCATGAGAAACGTCCTCATCGAAACCGATATAGTTGTCACCGAAATTGTAGGAATATGTAAGCCCCTCGCCAACCGAAGTGCTTATAAAACTTACGTCAAAAGGATATGTACATGAAAACAAGTCCTCAGGCTCGGTGCGGAACGAAGCGCGTACATCAACCACTTCAACATTGAAAACCTGTGTCTGCTGGCACTGCCCGTTAGGATCAACCGTAAACGACACCTGATAGTTTCCCACCTGCGAATACGAATGGCTTGCTTCGGAACCCGACTGCAAGGGCGTGCCGTCACCAAAATTCCAGTAGCAAGAAATATCATCTACATCGCTACGGAAAATAAACGGTATATTGAGACACATCTCGGCAGGCACGGTGCATATTGGCGTAAGCGGTCCTAAAACCACCATGTTGTTTTCGCGCACAACCGTCTGGCAGCCATACGAATCCTCCACAAGCAACGACACATTATAGCTGCCCGCACTATTGTAAATATGCGAAGGGTCATCCTCATCGGAAGTTACACCATCGCCAAAATCCCAAAGAGCCGTATAAGGTCCACCAAGTCCCTCGTCAGTAGAAATTTCCGAAGAAAAGCTAACCTCGTGCGGAGCGACGCACCATTGCGCATCATCGGCGGCAATCGACACGCTCGGGCGTTTGGAAAGGGTAAGCATCTGCACATGATATTCGTCGCGGCAACCATTGGCATCAGTAACTTCAAGCGACACGGTATATACGCCGGGCGACGAGTACAAATGTCCACGGTTTCGTCCCAGTGCCGAAACTCCATCGCCAAAATACCACAGCCAGCTTGTAATTTCGGCATCACCCTCGGTTGCACTGCTGCGAAACATGTAGTTTTTGGGCACACAACCCACTATGGAACTATCGTTGAACGATGCCGTTGGTCCGTTGAATATCACAACCTCATGGCTGTCGGTGGCAGTAAGCCCACCGCTTTGCACAGTAACCGAAACAGCGTACCGACCAGGCGAAAGGTAGGAAAATGTAGGCTCGGCAAGCACCGAAACATCACCGTTACCCGATGACCAAGAGTACGAAACCTCGTCCGTAGCTCCTGTAACATTGCAGCCGAAAGTGAGAATCTGCGGCGAACAGCCCTCGAAACTGCCGGTTATTGAAACCGAAAGCTGTGCAGCAGCTGTAAAATGCAGCAGAAAGGCAACAAATAACAACGATATGGTTATTGGTATTTTGAGAATGTCTATTTTCATGTCACAATTTTTTACATTGTATAACACTATGACAATAAAAAACACCTTTTCGTTGCCTGACGAAATTGGTTTTAACAAAAATTTAACATAGTTAAGGTTCTATTGATTTGAATGTTGATTTGTTCTTGTGTTTCTGTGGTGTTGTCTTTGTTGTCCTTGTTGTCTTTGAAAAAAAAGATTGTACTGCCGCAAAATTTTGCGGCTCAAACAATTTCAAAGAAGACAACATTGACAACATTGGACAACATTGAACATTGGGTAATATGCAGAGATGTTGCGCGCAACATCTCTACTACACAATTCCTGCAATAAAAAATGTTGTCTTTGTTGTCCTTGTTGTCTTTGAAAAAAAAAGGATTGTACAGCCGCAAAATTTTGCGGCTCAAACAATTTCAAAGAAGACAACATTGACAACCTTGAACAACAATTAGATAAATGGTGTTTGTGGATTTTGGTGTCCGATTTGTCCATTTGTGGTGTCGCGGCGCGCCACGACGCCACAATATCACAAATGGACAATTTCAAATCCTACCTTATCAGCATAATATTTCCCTTCTTGCTTTGTACGCTTCCATCAAACATTTCTGCCTCGACATAATACGAATAGGTATCGCTGTTCTGCACCTTTCCGTTTACGGTTCCGTCCCAGCCGGTATGCAGGTCGTCGGTATAAAAGACCTCTTCGCCCCAACGGTTGAAGATACGGAACTGCAACAGACGTTTTATGCCAAGTCCACGGGCATAAACTATATTGTTGCCATCGCCTTCGCTAAGCGGAGTGAATGCGCCAGGAACATCAAGCGTAAATATCTTTTCCACATCAATATGTATGTTGAACTTGTGGTCGGGGCAAACAGTCGTATCCTTTATCAAAAGCACATAGTCGGCATCTTCTTCGGGGAAGAAAACAATCGTATCGCAACCACTCATAGTAAGGCTTTCCTCAGGTGAAATGTAGCAGTCGATAGCGCTATTGTCGTATGTAATGATTGCCACAGCCGTATCGCCCATGTTTATCCTGAAATATTCATCCGACAAAGAAATCTCATAGGGATTTACAACTTCCACCAATATTGAATTGGAATTGGTACACATATTCTCGGTAAATGCGTCCACACGGTATCTAGTTGTCTCTTCAGGAATAACCTCATGATTTGGAAGGCTATCGCCAATAGGATTATTCCAGAAATAAGAGTACGCACCCCAAGCCGAAATCCTTACCGTATCGCCATAGCATATCAAAGTATCGTTGCTTACATATAGTTCGGGCTTGTGATATACATAATACTGGTGCGAAATGCTGTCGGTACAACCAAGCGAATCGTTGACAATAACCTTTACATTTATCAGCGAATCGGTCAAATACGAATCGTTTACCCATCTAACGTTAACGCTATTCTGCTGGTTTCCATTGATAAACCATTGCGACACGCACTCCGACGAATGTTCGGGAACCAACTCGCCAACCAGCGGAGAACATACCCCATCACCATATTCAATACGGGTGCCATCGTTGTCGGAAAGTGAAAATTCGGCACGCAACCTATACACAAATATCATCTCGGTAAGGTCAATCGTACAGTTGCCATTTCGTATAGACAGAGTTACAGGGAAATATCCCGATTCTGGTACATATTCATACTGATGGGTTACCTCTGGTGTATAGTAGTTGTATCCACCACCAACAACCCACACAAGGCTCTCGACATTGCTTGCGTCTATCATTGACATGCTGATTTCACCACCAGCGCAAACTACTGTATCGCTCAAGTAGATGTTTGCCTCTGGACCTGTTACCTCTATGCTTTGAGATGTTTCATCATAACATCCTGCGGGAGTACGTACGCCAAGCGTAATTTCATATATTCCGGGCGCGGTATATAGGTACTGAGGTTCAGGCAGATGCAACTCCTGTTCGCTGTTGCCCATGTTCCATGTATATTCAATGTTTATGTCTTCGGGATAATACTGCGAATTGTTCTGGATGACAGGACTAATAGGATAGCAATTGAAGTAAGTGCTGTCGAGCTGGAAAGCAGAAGTTACACTTTCGATTGTCAATGCGCCCTCCATACGAACAGTATCGCCGCACGACAAGCCACCAGCACCCTGCTCCGAAACAATATGCGAAATGGTGTAATGTCCGGGCTGCGCGTAGGTATGGCTCACAACGCTGCTGCTTCCAGCCTCTTCGGTTCCATCGCCGAAGTCCCATTCGTGCCATACGGTATTGTCGGTCTCAACTGCCGTAAACGTGCTGCTCTCACCAAGACAAATCCTTGTTGCATCAAGGCTTATTTCGGCACTGCGGACATCTACAACCTTGATTCTGTTTGTATATATCTTCGAGTATTTACAACCGTGCTGAGTTGTAATTCGCATGTTTATCCTATACAGTCCCACATCGTTGTATGTATGAGGTGTTGGCACATTGGTATTATATGTCGTATCAAGCGGCGAACCATCGCCATAATCCCATACCACATACTGCAACGGGTCATTAGTTTCGGGAATAACCTCAAAGTCGAATGTCGCCGGCACACAGCCTACAGCAAGGCTTTCGGGCACCATTCTAGCCTGAGCACCAACCACATATATATGCTTCGTAAACTCCGAAATACAACCGTCCGACTGACGAGCATAAAGCTTTATATCGTAGGCGCCGCTGTCGGCATACTGATGATTATCGGACATATTCGGAGAAATAGGAAGCCACTGAAGGTCATCAAACTGAACTACAGGATTGCCCCAGTCGTAAGCTATTTCACTAAAAGCAGAAGCATCTAGAATGTTGATGGTTATCCTATTGCCCTTGCATATAGTATCACGCGAAATTCTCCAATCCAAAAGCGGAGCCACCACCGTATTTTGCACCTTGTTTTCAAATTCACAACTGTTGTAATTGTCGTTGTACCCAATTATCTTGCACTGGTACTCTCCAAAATCGCTATAAGTTACATTAATAGAATCAATTACAGAATGTTGCACATACTGTACGGTGTCGCCGGTAACCTCATTCGTTACCACCCAATCCCAGTACTGGGCATCTATGTTCTGGGTTATCTTATAGGTATAGTCCATCGGCGACTGGCAATCCGATATAGAGCGAATCTTCAATATAGGCGGCACTACGTGTATGCTGTCCCACCACAATGTATCCGACTTGCACTGGTTGTAATCGACACGCAGACCTACGTATGCCCATCCTGTATCATTCTCAAATGTGTAGTTATGAAATTCCTCGCTGCTGCTTTCCTCGTACGGGTTGCCATTCATCATTATTACGAATACATAGTCGAGGGTATCGTGGTCGGGATACATTGAGTTATACAATATAACGGTGTCGGAAGCGCAGACCGTTTCACGGGGAATATATGTATGCAACGAATCCATAACGCCGAAAATCTCGGGCAGCACCGGCGAACCAGCCAGAATGCTTACTATAGAATCGCTTGCAGTACATCCTGATGCATCCCTAACGGTAAGAGTTGGCACAAATGTACCCTCGTGGTAGTAGTAATGTTCCGAAGCAGGCACGTCGGTATGCTGTACTGGAGTGCCGTCTCCATAATCCCACATATAATCCACTATGTCGGAACTAGAAGTGTTGGTAAACTGCACAAGCAGAGGAATACATCCGCCATTTTCCGATGCGGAAAGTAAGATTTCGGGTTCGCGAATCACTATTGTCTGACCAGTATATGTTGCGCTACATCCTCCCTGGGATGTTACTGTAAGAGTAGGAGTAAATTCTCCGTTGGAAGTGTATGTATGCGTAACATTGCCATCGGTTGAAATGCGTGAATCGCCGAAACTATAATAGTATGAAAGATTGTCGCCGATAGAAGTGCTTGTAAACTGTACATTAAAAGGATAAGTACACGAGAACAATGTGCTTGGTGAAGTTACAAACGATGCTTCAACTCTCACTACTTCCACAGTGAAAACCTTTGTCTGGCGGCATGGTCCGTTGGGGTCAACCGTAAATGTTACCGTATAGCGTCCGGGATTCGAATAAGTATGCATTGTATTAGGACCGGGCTGGGTTGGCGTACCGTCTCCAAAGCTCCACACGCTTTCTACATCGGCATTGCTGGTAAAACTTGTGCTCTGGTTTACACAAACCTGCTCAGGCACATTACATTCGGGAGCCATCATACCTATTATTACCATATCCTCCTCCATAAGTTCGGTGCTACAGCCGTAGGAATCGGTAACAGTAAGCGAAACATCGTAGTTGCCAGTACTATTATATGTATGATGCGGGTTTTCAGAAGCGCTTGTTGAACCATCTCCAAACGTCCACAATACCGAATAGCTTCCGCCAAGTCCGCCCGTGGTAGAAATTTCGGAAGTGAACGAAACCTCGTGAGGAGCAACGCACCACTGTGCATCGTGTGCAGCCATAGTAACATCAGGTTTCTTCGACAGCGAAAACTTCTGGAATACAGACTTGGTACTTACACAGCCGTTGGCATCAATAACATCCAGAGCCACAGTATATACGCCCGAACTCTGATAGGTATGTGTCGAGGAAGCCTCGGTTGATGAATATCCGTCTCCGTAGTACCATGTATAACTGGTTATAGCGGCATCTCCGGGCACAGAAGTACTTTGCGACTGGAACTCAAACGGAACACATCCCGAAACGTGAGTGCTATCAAACAAAGCGGTTGGACCTCTGAACACAACTATTTCGTGACTGTCAGAAGCGGTCTGTCCACCACTTGTAACTGTTACCGACAGTGTGTAATGTCCTGGGTTAATGTATGAAAAAGTCGGATCGGGGCGCACTGACATATCGCCATTGCCAGCCGACCATGAATACGTGACATCTCCAGACGCTCCACTTACATTACAGCCAAATGTTAAAATTTGCGGTGCACAACCTTCAAAATTACCTGTTATTGAAACCGATAGTTGTGCCTCTGATACCAGATGTATCGAAATCAACGCGACAACCAATACGGCTAACTTCTTTATATTCATAAGTTTAACTGTATAATATGACATATTACCTTGCAAAAGTATCATTTTTTTTAATATGTCTTAAAGAAAATTAAAAAAAGTTTAAGTTTTTTTTGATTTTCGCTCTTAATGCCTAATTTTGCGAAAACTTGATTTGTGAGATTTGTTTAATATTTAAAAAGTATGTTGAATCTACAAAAAAAATATGCCATGAGATATTTGCTTGCATTTACATTGTTTTTCCCAATTGCCGTATGCGTTTATTCGCAAACTACCAATTTTGGAGCTAACGGTTTCAAGTGGTATTACACATACAATACCTTCGACCCCGACTATGTTTCGTATTCCTACATTGTCTTCGACCGCGACACTACGGTTAATGGCATTGAAGCCAAGGTGCTGTGCGAGTATGTCCCCGACAATCTCAACCGCTACAGTCTCAAGTCGGAAAACATAGTCTATTCGCAGGATGCCAAGGTTTACCGCTATTCGGAAGACTTGCAGCGGTTTTGTCTTTTGTACGACTTCGGCAAGGTTGCAGGAGAATCGTGGCAGTTTGATGAGTACGGTGTAAGTATGCTTGTAGATTCTGTGGCGCAGATAGAAATTGGTGGCGAACTTCGGAATGTACAGTATGCGCATTGTACCGATACTGCATTGTATGATTCGTTTGGCAATAGTGGTATAATTGATGGCATTGGCTCGCTTAAGTGCTTGTTTCCAAATCAAGTGAAATCCTATACAGATGGGTTGCGGTGCATTTCCGACACTCTTGGAAATTCGTATCATTTTGCGGGAATGCCCGATTGCGAATACCAGACTGGACCGCGCTACTACAAGTCAATATTTGGCAGAGAGAAAACAGAATGGTGGGTAGGATATATGCCTATTATGTATGTAGAAGATGACAATGTGTACACTATGCCTCATGATACCTTACCGTGCTTAGATATGTATATGAACACAGGTCGAGTATTTACTTTATGTTCTGATACAGTATTGATAAACGGGAAGTCATATCAGAAAATTAATTATGTGAATTTATTCAGTTATGTCATTTCTAATGACTTGTACATAAGGGAAGATACTGCAACTGGTGATGTGTTTCGATTAAACAGATACGGAGAAGAACAGCTTGTTTTCACTATGAATCTAAATGTCGGAGATACTTTTATTTTCCCAGAATACATCGACGAGCAATATAATCATGATATAGAATATTTTGTTGATTCAGTAACTATCCATCAAGGTAGAAAGGTTATTCATCTTAGTAAAAATAGTTATTTATATGATCCATTTTGTGGAGTGGGCTTTGCTGATTACGACAGAATTGTTGAAGGTTTTGGTCCTTCATACGGCTTTTTCGGTGGAGCCATAGATTCATATTATTATTTTCCAACGAGTTGTATAGCATTCAACGACACTTTGGTTTATTCGTTGTATCCAGAATGTGGATGCGAATTATTCGTTGTAGGACATAGTTCTACGGAAATGTTAGAATCATGCGACATATATCCAAACCCAGCCTGCGACTTTGTAAATGTAGAAATTCCCGAAACTATTGCTGGTGAATATAACATAAAGGTATTCAGTATGCTTGGTACTGTGCTATACGATGACAACAGCAACGATTCCACATATAGTATTGATGTGTCGCAATATCCCGATGGGATGTACACCATTGTGGTATATTATATGGGAGTGTATCATGTAGGGAAATTTGTGAAAATATAAGTTATGAAAAAAAGGATTCTAATTGCATTAGTGCTGTTTTCGCTTGCTGCAAGTGCCTATTCGCAAACTCCTGACATATCCTTGTTTGCGCGGCCAAATACGGTATGGAGTGTAGGAAGCTTTTCTTCTGCTCGGCCTCCAGATTATCCTTGGTGCGTGTACTATTTCAAATTGTGTGAAGCTTCATCAGAAAGCAATGTGTATCAAATGAAAGGTGGCGGAAGTTATGAGGGGTATTCTCTTGATAATATAGACGAATGTCCTGTTCTTTTCAATGTCCGCATTACCGAAGACAGTTTGCTATATTTTGAGTATCCTAATGAAAATCCAGCACTGATTTTTGATTATAAGGCGCAAGCTGGTGATACAATAACTCTTGATGGCTTTTTAGAAAATACGTATTCGTTATATAAAATCGTTGTATGCGATGTGGATACTATTGAAAACGAAGGTAATCAGTATAAAATGTGGACAATAGCGCCAGCATACGCCGAGTATTTAAATGGAAATGTTGAATGGGTAGGCGGTTGTTCTTCCGATTATTGTTCTTCCGTATGGTTTTCAGGAATTGGTAGTGAATGTGGATTTCATAGTGAATACAATATATACCCGTTGCCAGGCTGGACAGGAGGCGGTTTCGAGGTGTTGTGTACTTGGTTCAATGGTTCTATGATTTTCCACAACTCAATTCAGTATCATCAAGGATATGAATATTGGAGCGCTTATTATCCCAGAAACTACTGCACGATGGAAGATGTTGAGGCTTTGACGGTAAACAAAACATTTACAACAGAAAATATATGCATTTCGCCCAATCCTGTTAATGACATTTTGCGCATTGAAATTTCAGACGAAAATACCTGCCTATACGATATTTCCATTTTGAATGATACTGGTGTGGAGATGAAGAATTTTTCATCTGCGGGTGCGCTTGAGTTTGATGTTTCCGAACTGCCGTCAGGTGTATATTTTGTCAAGATTTTTGCAGACGATAAATTTTTTATTGGCAAATTTTTCAAAAATTAATTTGCATATTATAAAAAAGTGTTAATATTGCAAAAAATTAACGTAGCGTATGAGACACACTTTATGCCTATTACTTATAATTATCGTCTGCCGAATAGCTTGCTTCGCGCAGGACACACATTTTACGCAGTATTACGCTACACCTTTGGTATTTAATCCGGCTGCAACTGGACTTTTCGACGAAAACCTAAGATTATCAAACAACTACCGTACACAATGGAGCGCAGTTGGCGTACCCTACCAGACTGTTTCGGTTTCGGTAGATGCACCTTTCCGCTTCAGGGGAAAATCGGGCTTGGGCGTTGGATTCATGTTCCTGCACGACAAGTCGGGCGGAACCAAACTTGTAGCCGACAAATTCATGCTTTCACTGTCGTACCTGCTCAGAATCAACCAAAGCAATGTATTTTCAATCGGATTGCAGGGCGGATATGTTAGCAAGCACTTTACTCTCGACGGAATAACCTTGCCGAGCCAGTACAACCCCGAAACCGGATACTATGACGTGAACTTGCCAAACAATGTTACCGACATGGACATGTCGCTAGGCTACTTTGATATGCATGCAGGCGTTGCCTACAGTGGAAAATTCCAGAAGGTAGAACCTACAGTGGGACTTTCGGTACTTCACCTCAACGCACCACAGGAAACCTACTGCAATACCAACAGCAAGCTCACTCCGCGTATGCTTATAAACGGCGAAGTAAGAATACTCTGCAACAAGTCGTGGGCTGCAATTCCGCATATACTTACTACTTTCAACAAAAAAACCGAGGAAATGCTCTTTGGTGCACTCGCCGAACGTCAAATTCCGACAAAGGCAATCACATCGGTATTCTTCGGAGCAAGCGGACGTACATCGTTCTCCAACTTCGATGCGGCAATGCTTACGGCAGGCCTTACCTTCTACGGAATCACCGTTGGAGCCAGCTACGACATAAACCTGTCGAAACTCATGCAGGCAACCAACGCTCGCGGAGCATTCGAAATTTCGCTGATATACAAGCTGAAAATTGAAAAGAAAAACTATATAACACTTCCCTGCGACAGATTTTAAACATGAAAAGGAACAAATCAAAAAATATAAACCGCATAGCACTGGTAATCGTGCTAGCAACAGCTTTGGTTTTGCCAAGCAGTATTTTTGCACAGGAAAAGGCACCTTCAAAAGGAAAACTGATGAAAACGGCAAAAACCGCCCTTTACAACGGTGATATTTTTACCGCCACCGACAGCTACCGCCAAATCGACGACAATTATCCCAACAACCCTACAATACAAAAGACACTCGCCTACCTTTACTGGCAGGAAAAGAACTATCCCGAAGCACAAAAATACTTCAGCAAGACATTCGAGAACGACGAAAAAGCCAACCTTACAGAACTTTTCTATTCGGCAAAGTGCCTGCACATAATGGGACGCTACGACGAAGCAAAAAAGGAATATGAAACTTTCGCTACCAAGGCAAAGTCCGACAAGACGCTCCGCGAACAAGTAAAGCTGGCAAAGTCGCTCGCCGAAGATATGGACAGGATTGCTTCCGACAGCATCAACAAGAGCATTGCAATTGTACATCTTGATTCAGCAGTAAACAGCAAGCATATCAACGCATCACCGCTTCCATACGGAGACAACACTTTGATATACGGCTCGTTGCGCGAAAATGAAATAACCTACTACGATGCACAAATCGACACACTTCCTACACGCAAATTCTACATTGCAAGGGAAGAAAGCGAAATGGAATGGGAATTCATAGGCGAATTCGACACCGTTTTCAATAGCAACGACTACGATGTAAGCAACGCAGCACTTTCAGCCGACAAGCAAAGATTATTCTTCTCGAAATGCCAGAAGAACGACAACGGCAAGAGAATTTGCGAAATATACATGTCAAGGCTTGAAAACGACGTATGGCAAACTCCCGAAAGGCTTCCCGATGTGATAAATGCAAGCGGATGCACCACTACCATGCCATCGGTTGGCGTTTCGCGACAAAACACCGACGTGCTATATTTTGTTACCGACCGCGAAGGTGGACGTGGCGGACTTGACCTGTGGTTCTCGCTCTACAACAAAAAGGACAACAGCTGGAAGGAAGCCAAGAACTGCGGCAAGCAGGTAAACACCATCGGCGACGAGATTACTCCCTATTATGACATAACAACCAGAACATTGTACTACAGTTCGGACGGAATGTTGGGCTACGGCGGATTCGACATCTACAAGACCACCGGCGAAGGCAAAAGTTTCAACGACATACAGAACATAGGCAAGCCAATAAATTCAAGCTACGACGACCTGTACTACACCATTGACGAAAGCCGCCGCAAAGGCTTCCTTTCATCCAACCGCGATGGCGGTTACTCGTTGCGCAACAAGAACTGCTGCGACGACATATACGAATTCATATACCGCGACCATATTGTTGTGGCTGTTGATGGAAAAGTTATCGGTATCACCGATTCGGCTTACTACCGCACAATTGAAAAGGAATACGAAAAGACCAGAACTCTCAACCTTAGCGAAATAGAAAACTCCGACAAGGCGGAAATGCTTCATAACTACCGCGTTGACTTGTACATGACCGACGACGAGGGCAAGAATCACTTCCTGAAATCAACAACCACCGGAGCAAACCTCTATTTCTTCAACCTTGAACGCGATGTCAACTACTACATAAGCGTAAAGGACTTCAACAACAAGGAGAAAAGACTAGAATTTACCACCAACGGCATAATACATTCCGACACGTTGCATCTCGACCCGCTAATCATAAATGCATTGTCAAGCCGTTCGTTTATAGTTGAAAACATCTACTACGATTTTGCAAAATACAACCTGCGCGAGGAATCCAAGACGGTAATCGACACTACCATCTTAAAAATCCTCAACGCATATCCAAAAATCATAGTTGAAATCAGTTCTCACACCGACAGCGTTGGTACCGACCAGAGCAATATGACCTTGTCGCAGAACAGAGCACAGTCGGTTGTAAACTACTTGATACAAAAAGGCATAAAACCGGAACGACTTGTAGCAAAAGGTTATGGCGAATCAATGCCAATAGCCCCCAACTCCAATCCCGATGGTTCTGACAATCCCGAAGGCAGACAGAAAAACCGTCGCACCGAGTTCCGCGTTGTAGGCCATCTCGACGATGATGCCGACATCCTATACGAGTACGACTGACGGCATAAAAGCATACCTGCCTAGGCATTCCATGTTAGCCGTAAAAATTTACGGTTAAACTAGAATCCTTGAATCCCTATTTTGTGTAAGTTTGCAGCGTAAAATAATACTTGTTATGATACGCATACCTTTACTCAAAGACCGACACAACCATTTGTTTTCGTATGGTTCGTTAGCAACGGCAACCGACCTTTTCAAAGTCAGGACAGAAGATGAAGCTATAAAACAACTTTCGAAGCTCCCGCACGACAGGATAAATGTTGCAATGGGATGGTTCGACTCATATTTCACATTCTCAAAAGAGAATCTTGAAAAGTTGCCACCAATAATCATCTGCAACAACTCGCTGCACAACTACATATTCAACAGCGAAGCCGGAAAAATTGTCGAGGAACAATACAACGAATGGTTCGTAAATAGCAGCAACCAAACATGGATTGAACGAAACACCATGCAGGTACTGACATTCATTGCCAAGATTTACGGATTCAACCGCGAAACATTCGATAAAAGCATAAGGAAAAATCTGTCACTTGGCGTTTGCTTTGCCGCCGACATGTACGTATGCAACAATGATATTTTTGAATTTCTTGCCACAAACGACTGCCACGATGTTACCGAAGTATGGACCTCGCCACAGAACTATCCATTGTTGCCAGAACGTTACAAAAATGTATGTCGAGGCATAAAACTCTTTGCAGACGGCGCCTGCGGAGCTTCAACAGCCGCAATTTCAGAATACCGCAATGGAGGGAATCCATTCATGACATACACAGACAGCGAACTTACCGAACTTCTTGAACAAATTGTCCTAATGCAATGCGCAATGGCAATTCACTGCATTGGTGAAAATGCGATTGAACAGGTACTAAAATGTCTAGAGACGGTATTGCGCCATTCGCCCGACAGATTCATCCGTCTGGAACACACACAATTCATTACCGAAAGTCAGGCAAAAAAAGCCCGTGACCTCAACCTGACATTAAGTATGCAGCCCAACTTCAACATGGATAGCATCGACTATTCTGACCGCCTCACAAAACCCTACTGCGAACGCAACGATCCTTTCAGGATGCTGATAGACAAAGCTGGATTCAAGCCTGGCGAAAATCTTGTCCTCGGCTCCGATGGAATGCCAACCGGAGTATTCGGTTCTTTGCCTGCAAGCCTCTTCCCTCCCGCCCCAGGTCAACGCCTTTCACTAGACGAGTACGTAGCAGGTTACTGCACCGACAACTTCGACAAAGGTCACATAGAAGTTGAAATTGACAATGCAAACCAAAAAGTTGACATTAAGGTAGTTGTGGAAGAGTAACAACCTGCTGTCCTGTACTCCCATATATCCCAAACTGCTAACACAACACAGTAACTGCATATTCTACAATGGATTTTTTTATTTCTGTTGAAAGCTACAATGGTTATTTTTGTAATTTTGCGTTGCATTCTTATTGTTGCAAATGGTTTTAATATATGGATTTCAGTGCATTAAAGTCTAATTTCAAGGGCGAGGTTTTTACCGACAATATACATAGGATTATTTATGCGACAGATGCTTCTGCATACCGTGAAATGCCACTGGCTGTGTGCGTACCAATAGATGACGAGGATATACGTAGCGTAATAGCTTTTGCTCATGATAATGGCCTTAGCATAATTCCACGCGCCTCAGGAACTTCCATTGCTGGTCAGGTTGTGGGAAACGGAATAGTGGTGGATGTGTCAAAAAACTTCGGCAAAATTTTAGAATTAAACACCGAAGAAAAGTGGATTCGCATACAGCCATGCGTAGTTCTTGATGAGTTGAACAAATATCTCGCACCTCACAATTTATTTTTTGGACCCGAAACCTCCACTTCCAACCGATGTATGATTTCGGGTATGGTGGGCAACAATTCCTGTGGTTCGCATTCACTAATATACGGTAGCACTCGCGACCATCTTCTTGAGGTAAAATGCATCTTGTCAGATGGTTCTGATGTTACTTTCAGAGAACTGTCGCGCGATGATTTTAATGCAAAATGCGAACTTAAGTCGCTTGAAGGCGACATTTACAGGCACATCCGCAATTTACTTTCTCAAAAAGACATCGTAGAAGAAATAAAATCTCACTACCCCGACCCCGAAATCCGCCGCCGTAATACAGGATATGCTCTTGATTGTCTTCTTGACAACGAAATCTTTGGCGATTCCGACAAGAAGTTCAATTTCTGCAAACTGATTGCTGGTTCTGAAGGAACATTGTCGTTTATTACAGAAATAAAGTTGAATCTTGTTGACAAGCCATCTGCCAACAAGGCGCTTATGTGCGTTCACACAGCAACTCTTGATGAGGTTTTCGAAGCAAATCTTATTGCACTGAAATATTCACCATCATCGGTAGAGCTGATGGACAAGAAAGTGCTTGACCTTACGAAAGAAAACATTGCTCAGCGACAAAACCGCTTTTTCGTAGAGGGCGACCCTGCTGCGGTGCTGATTGTGGAGTGGGTCAATGATGATGAAAACTGGATACAGAAACAGATTGCCGACCTTGAAGCTGATTTGCGCAGTCATAATTATGGCTATTGCTATCCCATTGTGCGTGGCGCAGACATTCCAAAAGTATGGGCACTGCGAAAAGCAGGACTTGGCGTGCTTGGCAATATGCCCGGTGACCGCAAACCAGCGCCAGTTATCGAAGATACTGCAGTGAACCCGAAGGATTTACCTGCATATATGCGTGATTTTCGCGAAATGCTTACTCGCCTAAACCTTGAATGCGTTTTCTATGCACATATTAGCACAGGCGAACTCCATTTGCGACCAATTCTAAACCTGAAAGATGCACACGACATTGAACTTTTCCACACAGTAGCCCTTGAAACCGCAAAACTTGTAAAGAAATACCATGGTTCGCTCAGTGGCGAACATGGCGACGGAAGATTGCGGGGCGAGTTCATCCCGCTTATGCTTGGCGACAGGATTTATGAAATGTTTGTTGAGTTAAAAAAGGTTTGGGACAAGGACAACGTATTCAATGCCAGCAAGATAATCGGCACGCCAAAAATGAATACTCATCTGCGTTACAAACCTGGACAAGAAACTCGTGAGATTGAAACCTATTTTGATTTTTCGCGTACTGGCGGCTATTTACGGACGGCAGAAAAATGCAATGGTGCAGGCGATTGCCGCAAATCGCACATAATTGGAGGAACGCTTTGTCCAAGTTTTCAGGCAACACGCAACGAGCAAAACTCAACACGAGCACGGGCAAACATCCTTCGCGAACTGATTACAAATTCCACAAAAGCAAATCCATTTATGGAAAAGGAGGCCTACGAAGTGCTTGACCAGTGTCTGTTGTGCAAGGCATGCAAATCGGAATGCCCGTCAGGCGTGGATGTTGCCAAACTTAAAATGGAATTCTTGCAGCATTATTACGATAATTATGGAGTTCCGATGCGCAGTCGTGCAGTAGCTTTACAACCGAGGCTGTACAAGCTAGCATCATTAGTTCCACACATTTCAAATTTCTTCTTCAAAAACAATTTTTTCTCAAAACTAATACAGAAGTCCATCAATTTCAGCACGAAAAGGAGCATACCGCTGATGAGTACGGTAAATCTCAAAAAGCAAGTACGCAAAATTGCCGAAAGTCAATCGCAAAGACCAAAGAAAATCATATATCTTTTTGTTGATGAATTTTCACGCTATCTGGACACACATATTGCCGTTGATGCCGTTTCGCTTTTTACCAAGTTGGGATATGAAGTAAAACTTGCAAAATCGAAAGAAAGCGCCCGTACTTGGCTTAGCAAGGGACTAGTGCGCAAGGCAAAGAAAATTGCAAATGCCAATATTGAAATGCTTGGCGACATAATTACAGACAAAACACCACTCGTCGGCATTGAACCTTCGGCAATACTTGCATTCCGCGACGAATATCCTGACCTTGCATACGCGCAAAACCACGAAAGAGCAGAACGGCTAGCAAAGAATGCCATGCTGTTTGATGAATTTATCTGCCACGAGATTGAAAACGGCAACATAACATCCGAAATGTTTACCGATGAAGTTGCAAGCATAATGTTTCACGGACATTGTCAGCAGAAAGCACTAGTTGGAACGAAATTCACATTGAAAGCCTTATCGCTGCCGAAGAACTTTACGGTTAAGGAAATTCCAAGCGGTTGCTGCGGCATGGCAGGCTCGTTTGGCTACGAAAAAGAACACTACGAGCTTTCCATGAAAATCGGAGAACTGGTTTTGTTTCCCACAATCCGCAATGCCGGGCCTAATACGATAATTTCAGCAGTCGGCACAAGTTGCCGTTGCCAGATAAAGGACGGAACAAGCGTTGATGCTCTACATCCATTAGAAATACTGAACAGAGCCGCAAAATAGAGCTTTTGTATTCGACAAATAATATTCTACCTAATTTCATGGCATTGAATTTTCTTAGCAATAAATCCTCTTTTGCTCCAACATCACCCCCCCAAAAAAACTAATATTCAATAAGTTACAAAACAACTTCTTATAATAATCATTACTTTTCGTGTTCACCGACATTCAACCCAATCAAAATATTTAACTTTGCAGCATTAAACTTCACACGAATGGAAACCAAGACAAAGACAAGAATCTACCTTACACTTATGTCGGTGCTTATGCTGTGTACGCTTTTATGCTGCACCCACGAAAAAACCGAGCAGGAAAAGCTACTTGACGAAATTGCAGCCAAAGAAGCCGAACTTTACAAGGACAAGACCGAAGCCATCGACAAGGACAAAGCCATTGAGATGGTACGCTTGTATGCCGAGTACGCCGACAAATACACAACCGACACACTTGCTCCAGAATACCTTTTCCGCGCTGCCGAGATAAGCGAAAACGCCAATCAGCCGAACAATGCGGTTAACTACCTGACAAGAATCGAGGATAACTACAAGGATTACAAAAATTATCCGCTGTGTATCTTCAAGAAGGCATATATATACGAAAACCTATTGAAAAATCAAGAAAAAGCACGTCAATATTACGAAAAGTTCATTGCCGATTATCCAAACCACGAACTTGCCGAAGCTGCAAATTCTTCACTTTTATTCCTTGGAATGTCGGATGATGACTTGATAAAGGTGCTGGAAAAAATTAGCAAGCAATGACTTTTTCCTTTGCGGAAGAAATAAGGCGCTACCCTTTCATAAGGCTTACAGTTCCATTGATTATAGGCATCGCAATCGCTTTGCTTCTACCTATACCGCAATGGATTAGCTGGTCATTACTTGGCATTTCGGCAATATGCTTCGCAGTTCTAAAAACGATTCCCAAATACAGCCTGACACTTGCAGTGGGAATTTCGGCAAACGTTTTCCTTATTGCAGCTGGCTGCCTATTGACATCCTTCCACAACGAAGGAGAAACCAAAGACAAACTTGCTGGATACAAAGGATTTGTAATCGGTGAAATTGCCGACGATCCAAAAATAAAGGAAAACAATGTTTCGCTAGAAATAAATGTTTCTGCCATAAGGGATGGTGACGAATGGATAGAAACTTCCGGACGGACACTGCTGTATCTGGAAAAAGATTCCGCATCGATGCTTCTGCGCACTGGCGACAGGATTGTGCTCAGCCCAGAATTGACAGGAATAGAAAACAAAGGCAACCCCGAAGAATTTGACTACCGCAAGTACTTGGCATACAACATGATTTATAGTTCCGACTACCTTGCTGGAGATGAATGGAGGCTTGTTGACAACGAATCTATAGGCTTTCGCCCGAAACTTTCGCGCCTGCGGTTGAAACTTGTAGGACTATTGCGCGAGTTCGGACTCTCCGACGACGAAGTTTCGGTAATGGCAGCCATGACAATGGGCTACAGCGACATCCTTAGCGATGAAATACGCCATGCCTACTCGTCGGCAGGAGCAATGCACATATTGGCTGTTTCCGGCCTGCATGTGGGAATAATATACGGCATCATCGTTTTTATGCTATCGTTCATACGCAACGAAAAGCTAAACTGGCTCAAAGTTCTAATTACCATCTTGCTAATTTGGCTATATGCCTTGTTTACAGGTTTGTCGCCATCGGTAACAAGAGCCTCGCTGATGTTTTCGATAATGTCGCTCGGAAAGCTACAGAAGAACAGCCCAGGCTCACTTAACGCAGTATTTGCAAGCATGTTCATACTTCTTATTGCCAATCCCTACAACATAGCAAACATCGGGTTTCAACTTTCATACTCGGCGGTAATAGGCATAATTGTGCTTCAACCCAAGCTATACTCGATTTTTGAGGTAAAAAACAAAGTCCTCGACTGGATATGGTCGCTCACAACTGTTTCGGTAGCAGCCCAATTGGCAACCGCACCTTTATGCCTTCACTATTTCCATCAATTTTCCAACTACTTCCTGCTCACCAATTATGTAATGATTCCAATATCCACAGTTGCAATATGGGTATGCTTCATTTTCTTTGCAGTATCTTGGATTCCATACGTTTCCAGCGCAGTCGCCTACTGCTTGTCGTGGCTTGCAAAAGCAATGAATTTCGCTTGCCTGACGATTGAAGGACTGCCGTTTTCAACAACACAGGACATCTACATCAACACGCCTCAGATGTTGCTGCTTTTCGCAATAATAATAATGTTCGCTACCTTCTTTTTCTTCACCAAGCGATACCGACATCTGCTTTTGGCGACAATATTTTGCATTGTGTATGCAGGAATCGGATTGTGGCAATCGTTGGAAGCAAAGTCGCAAAAGTCGCTGATTGTATATAACATAGGAAAAGCTACCGCAATAAACCTCATCGATGGCACCGACAACATAATGTTTGCAAACCTTGATTCGATACAACCCGAAAAAATTGAGTTTACGGCGAAGAACAACTGGCTGAAAAAAGGCCTTGACAGAGAAAAATACATAAACCTGTCATCTGGAAAAGACAAGCTGCTTTCGACGATAACAACCATTGACAACCGAAAAGTGTTCTTCAAAAACAAATTCATAAACTATGATGGGCTAAGGCTTTATGTACTTGACGACAACTTTATGCCATTTGGCAGCGAAGGGGTTAACAAGATTAATGTCGATTATGTTGTCCTTGCCGAAAGTCCGCAGGTTTCGCTGGAAGATGTAACAAAATACTTTAATTTCAAGGAAATAATAGTTTCAAGTTCAAACAGCATTTCGCGATGCGAAGCATGGGATGCCGAAAGCAAGGCACTGAATATTGCCATGCACGATGTCAGAGCTGATGGAGCATTTGTTCTTCCTATTGGAAAATAAAGTATCAAATCTTTCTAAAAGCTAGTGGTTTTATGAATTAAAATCTGCATATTTGAGAAAAATATAAAAGAAACGTTGTTGTTTTATTTTTTTTAATATTTTTGCGCCCATTATTTTACAAGTATTTAACGAATTTAAAACAAAGAAAATGAAGAAGTTTTTAATTATCATGATTGCAGCTGTTGCTATGGCATTTGGCTCAATACAGCAGGCAAACGCACAGGGAGCTCTTGGTGCAAGACTCGGTGGCGGTACGTATTTTGGTGGTGAATTGTCATATTTGACCGCAATGAATGACAACAGATGGGAACTTGACCTCGGTTTTGGTGGTGGTCACAATTGGTCACATTTGAGCCTTACAGGTGCTTATCAGTGGGATTGGAACATCGTTGCTGGTCTTAACTGGTTTGTAGGTCCTGCTGCACAGGTAAATTTGGTATTTGCTCACAGCGACCTTGACTTAGGTATTGGTATTGGCGGACAGATTGGTCTTGAATACGACTTCAGCGACCTTGGCGCTCCTATTCAGTTGAGCCTTGATGCTCGTCCAATGTGGGTTGCTTACTTCATGGACCACTACGACTATTATAATGGATGGTGTGGTTTCGGCTGGGGTGCTGCTCTCGGTATCAGATACGTATTCAACTAATCGAACATACCACAACAAAACAAAAAATGGCGGACATATCCGCCATTTTTTGTTTTATATAATAAATCCATGCACCAGAATACAACAACATAATTCCATATTTTTGGTTGCTTTTAAATTTTGTTTTTTGCTAAATTTGCGAAAACAAATTTAACGTGTATTGGTATGAAGAGATTTTTACTTTTTGCTTTTGCAATTATCGTATTAGCCACCAGTTCGTTTGCACAAATTACCGTATGTGAAACGCCATGTGAGGCTGCCAACCCGGAGACCGATGAATTTTCATCAACAATTATTCAGTACAACCCAGCAGTAATTCCAGAATTCACAGTAGGAACACCTGTTGACCTTTGTCTAACACTTCTGATTCCAGGATCAATTAGCGAAGCAGGCATGACTATCGTAATTGACAGCATAGCACTGCGTGGATTCCAGAACATTCCCGACGGAATGAGCATCTGCGTTAGCGACACGATGGCTCATCCAAATACATCCTACACCGCACATATTACCGGCACACCTACAGTTGCGGGAAATTTTGACCTTAAAATAGTGGCGAGGGCATATAGCGCATCTACACAGGCCTTCCTGCTTACAATGGCAAACAATATGTTAGGACAAGGATATTCATCAGGTATAACTTTGGTAGTAAATGCAACGGGAACAGAATTGCCAGTCGCTGATTTTTCGGCAAGCACAACAACTGCAACAGTCAACGAAACCATAAGTTTTACCGATGAAAGTGCATTCACACCAACATCATGGCTCTGGGATTTCGGCGATGGAACAACATCCACCGAACAAAACCCAACCCACTCCTACTCTGCAATCGGCACATACACAGTGCAGCTTACCGTTGAAAACGAAAACGGCAGCGACACCGAAACCAAGGAGGACTACATTACAATCGAGCAAGGTTTAATCTGCCTGTCAGACGCTTGCCCTATTGAAAGCGAAAATACATTTACCGAAACCACTATACCATATTACACTTCGCAGCCAATGTCGTATCAGGTAAATACACCTATCGACCTCTGCTTGACAATAAAATGCCCAGAAAGCACATCTGTTGAAGTCAACATTTATGGAAATTACAGTGTCAACGCAAATGCAAACATAAGCAACATTGACATCAATGGACTTTCGAACTTGCCTGAAGGACTTGAATACTGCCTTAGCGGAACTTATATGGAATCCAATGAATACCAGTCAATTCACATTTATGGAACTCCAACCGAAGTAGGTGAATTCAACATTAATATTTCAGGTGTCATAAACGGAACTATCACATCTCCAATAAGCATGCAATTGAATGACAGGGAAATTCCATTTGCTTCGGGAATAGTTCTTAGGATAACACAAGACCCGTCAGCCCTTTATGCCGACTTTGTAGCAAGCGCAACCCGTATAACCGAAGGTGAAACAATCACATTCACCAACTTGAGCCAAAATGCAGGTGCTTACCTTTGGACTTTCACAGGCGGCAACCCTATTACATCAACGGACGAAAATCCATCTGTAACATACTCTGAAGCAGGTATGTACAGCGTTACGCTGAAAGCCGCCGCAAGCACCTTGGAACTTCTTACAAATGCGGCTACCGAAACCAAAGAAAATTACATCATCGTTACTGCATCTTCTGGTTCCGACATTGACGTCGATTTTGAAGCCGACCAAACAACCGTGCAAGTTGGTACGACTGTCAATTTCACCAGCCACTGCAGCTCTAACGCAACAGCCTTCTCATGGACATTCGATGGTGGCGACCCGTCAACTTCTACCAATGCAAATCCTTCTGTAACATACAACACACCAGGCGTATATGACGTAAGTCTTCGTGCTGGTTCAAGCAACATTCTGATTTATGTGAATGGTGTTACCGAAACAAAGCGTGGATACATAACCGTTACCGAAGGTCCTGTTGAACCACCACAGCCCGATGACGTTGTCGCTGATTTCTATGTTCCGACTTCGCTTCCTGCCGGACAACCTATCACAATGCAAAACCGCAGCCAGAATGCAACTTCGTGGTTCTGGTCGTTCGAAGGAGCGACACCAGCCACTTCAACTGAAGAAAACCCGACCATAACCTACACGCACACAGGAACATTCGCCATAACGCTCTTTGTTACAAACGGCACCGACAGCGACACCAAGACCATAAATGTAAATGTGGTTGATGTTGCATCAGCTGACTTTACCGCCGACAACAGGACAATAAACGCAGGCGAAACAGTTTCGTTCACAAACCTGAGTATCAATGCATCCACTTTTTATTGGACATTCGCTGGCGGCGAGCCATCTACTTCCACCGATGTCAACCCAACAGTAACCTACAACACTCCCGGCTCGTATTCGGTAACATTGTTTGCCGCTGGCGAAAACAGCAGCGATACTGAAACCAAAACTGCATACATTACAATATTGCCTGTAACTAGTGCCGATTTCGAAGCCGTAGCAACAGAAGTTTTCGTTGGCGATACAGTCTCTTTAATCAACCTGAGCGAAAATGCAACATCGTTCTTCTGGACATTTGACGGCGGAACACCCGAAAATTCAACCGAACAGAATCCATTCGTTACATACAGCGAACCAGGCTACTACGATGTAACTCTGTTTGCTACCAACGGACACGGCTACGATATTGCAACAAAGACCGCATATATCTACGTGAAAGCGATAACAGTTGCCGACTTTACCGCCGACACAACAACGATACAAACGGGAGAAACTGTAACATTTGTCAACTTGAGTGAAAATGCCACCTCCTACTACTGGTCGTTCCAAGGTGGCGAACCAGCAACATCCCAAGATGAAAATCCAGTTATAAGATACACAAATGCAGGCGTTTACAATGTTACACTTTTTGCAACCAACGGAGCATCTACCGACATGAAAACCATAGAAGGGTATATTACGGTAATTGACGGAACTTCAATCCTAACAATAGAGGAAAGTGATGTTGAGGTTTATCCAAATCCTGCAGCAAGCGAAATAAATGTTTCGGCAGACGGCATGTTGCATGTCAGCATTTTTGACCTTACGGGAAGACTTGTCCTCGACACCGACACAAGTTCCGACCACGAAACATTTGACGTTTCAAAGCTACAAAAATCCACATACGCAATAAGAATCACTACCAATTACGGCACAATCGTACGCAGCTTGGTTATTGAATAGAAACTCAAAACAATAAGGCACTCCCGAAAATGTTTAAACGTTTTCGGGAGTGTTTCTTTTTGCAACCGTCAGTCCGCCTTTCCCCCCGACAACGAACATTTTCGACTTTAGAATGCCATCCTTGTCGGTAAGATTGTCAACATATAAAGGTTTGCCTAGAATAAAATGCCTACACGAAAAAGAGTCGCCAACCTGCCATTTGGAATTTTCTGTTTCAATGATTTCAAAGCGGAGGTATCCAAGATATTTCAGTAGCGACATGCGGTTCGGATTCCATTCTATATGAAGCATTTCGCCGATATTCAAGTCGTTGGAACAGATTTCTTCCCCAGCAAAGTCGCCTGAGCCTTCGCCCGACAGAAGCTTGAAATGTTCGAGAAATGCATTCCAGTTTTCAAAGCCGACATATTGCGAAAGAACATCCAAAGTATATAGTCTGACGAGTGAATTGTCGTTGGTGCGGTCGTAGCCGAAGAAGCGTTTCAAGGTCTTGTCGGTAATGGTTGAATTTTGCACCTTTATAATTATAGACCGTTGCAGTTCCTTGAAGTCGTGCGGACTTAAGGCTTTGTCGTTGAGTCCAGCGGCTGCTCTTATGCGGTTGCGAAGTTCTTCAAGGGCTTTTTCGTTTCGTGGAATTGAAGTTTTTGACATTTTTTGAATGTTTTGCGGCGATGCAAAATTATAAAAAATTACCTTTGCCGTAATTTTAGCTATGTCGGAAAGTTTTACATCGGGTTCGTTCGGGAATATTGTTGCCGACTCATTAAAGTTTCACGATTATCGGGAAGTGGAACACGATGGGGCTGGCTATAGCAAATTTTATACTGTCATCAGTGGCAGCAGGAAGCTGTTTCTGAAAGCAATAAACCCTGAAAACGGCAGTACCGCCGAAAATATCAGCCGTCTTGAACGCGAATACAAACTTTTTGAACGGTTATACGGCAACGAGCATATTGTCCGCTGCATCGACTTGCGCAACGACCCGCAGGTTGGGCTGTGCATTGTGATGGAGTTTGTCGATGGGATGACTTTGTCGGAGTTCTTGGCTACATCGCCATCTGTCAGCGAAAGGAATCGCATTCTGAACGAATTGCTTGATGCAGTTGCGTTTATTCACAGCCATCAGGTGGTGCACAACGACTTGAAGCCCGAAAATATACTTATCACACGCAATGGGCACAGTGTGAAACTTATTGATTTCGGTTATGCGGACTGCGATTTTAGCATCGACAAGGCAACTGGCGGAACAAAATCTTACGCTTCTCCCGAACTTCTTAATGGTGGCGAAATTGACTGCAAGAGCGATATTTATTCCATCGGGCTGATAATTAGGACTTTGTTTCCGCACCGCTACAAGTTGATTGCACGGAAGTGCCAGCATGAAAATGCGGACAAGCGTTACAAGAAAGTTTCTGACATAGCCAAGGCTATTCGGCGGCGCGATATGGGCTTGTTGCTGTCGATTGTGGTAGCTGTGCTTGGCATTGCCTTGTTTGTGGCGGCATGGCTAGTGAATAAGTGGCAGGATGAACCCGACTTGCCGGTTGTTGACGTTCCTGTGCAAGTAACGACTGTGGATTCTACAGAAAATAGCACTAATGTTCAAGAAGAAGTTCCTTCGGAAGCAAAAACAGATTTACAGCCAATCGTCAACAAAACTGACAAAAAGCAGAACGATGTTTCCAAAGGAGAATCGTCGCTGGATTTTGATTCGATACACAAGTGCTATTATGATTTGTACGACAAATACGAAAGCGAACTGAAGGCTGGCATTGCCGACGGAAGTCTTGAGTATCTGGAATTTGCAGTTCACCACTATCAGTTATTTGCAGCAGACCTTTACTGCTTGAAACAAAAGATGGTTCCAGATGACAATGATTTGGCGGTTGAGGTGGAAAAGGATTATACGGCAGTTTACGGAATGCTTACATCGAAATTCAACGTAATCCTTTCGAAACTGCCATCTTATGATGTTGTGAAGGACAAGTATGTACGAGACAGTTTAGAGCAAAGATTGGATGTTTTACGAAAGCAGGTAATGGACAAGCAGGTGGAGGTTTATAATCGTAAATAGTTAATTTTCATAGGCTTATATGGCGATATATGGGATATTGCTACCTAAAGTATTCAATCTTTATTCTTATTTGCCGTCATTTTATAAAGTGATGATAAACAGGGATAAGCGGGACAGCATAAGTGAGGCGTTGGATGGGTTCAGGTAGCAGATGCAGAATCAAGAATAAACACAAATAAATCATATAAATATTTGCTGTTCCGAAAATTATGTGTACTTTTGCAAAATAGTAATGGCTATTACCGTAATGTTGTTTACTAAAAAATAATGCTATGAAATTCTACAATAGGGAAAAGGAGCAGAAAGAACTGAAAAATGTGCTTCAGCAGAGCAGAAACGAGGCAAGAATGACAGTTCTGATGGGACGCAGGCGCATAGGCAAAACCGAGTTGGCGTTGAAGTGCGGAGATGAAACAGTGCTGTACTTTTTTGTCGGGAAAAAGACAGAACCGCTTTTGTGCCAAGATTTTATGGATGAAATTAGCAGAAAATTAGGTTATCCGGTAATCGGCAGGGTAAATTCGTTCCCCGAAGTATTCCGTATTGTGATGCAACTGTCGGAGAAAAGACCTTTTACCTTGATAATTGACGAATTTCAGAACTTCTTGAAAGTGAATCCGTCCATATACAGCGACATTCAGCGCGACTGGGACTTGTATAGGGAAAACAGCCGTCTGAACCTGATAATCAGCGGCTCCGTATTTACGCTGATGAAGAAAATATTCGAGGACTATAACGAGCCGCTTTTCGGTCGTGCCAATGCGCAGATGACGCTCCGTCCGTTTTCCACTTCCACACTGAAAGACATTCTGGCGGACTTCAATCCAAAATATACTGCCGAGGACTTGCTGGCGTTGTTCAGCATTACGGGGGGCGTGACGTGGTATGTGTCGCTGTTGCTTGACAATGGGAATGTTACGAAAGACAAGATGCTTGCGGCACTGACAATGGAGAATTCTCCTTTTATCACCGAGGGCAAAAACATTCTGATTGAGGAATTTGGCTCCGACTACGCGACTTAT
>JAGCNN010000157.1 GCA_017645925.1 Bacteroidales bacterium | reverse complement strand
GTGGAAGAAATAGGAGGACTTTTCCTCGCCATGGGCATAGCGGCAGGAATAGCAATGAACAAGTCGGCAAACGACATTGTCAAAATGTTCATCGATGGAGCCAAGGACATTTTCTCTGCCGCATTTGTAGTCGGCCTTGCAGGCGGAATCATCGCCATACTTACCAACGGCAACATCATCGATACAATAATGAATAGTCTCTCTAACGGAATGCAAGACACAGGCAAAGAAGCTTCGCTGTCGATAATGTACGGAATACAGACATTCCTGAACATAATAATCCCATCGGGGTCGGCAAAGGCAGCACTCACAATGCCTATCATGGCACCATTCTCTGACCTTGTTGAGATTTCGCGTCAGACAACAGTCCTCGCCTTCCAGTTCGGAGACGGATTCACCAATATGATAACACCTACATCAGGCGTACTTATCGGAGCACTTGGAATGGCAAAGATTCCGTACAACCTATGGTTCAAGTTCATCTGGAAATTTATGCTGGTTCTTGTTGTACTCGGTTTCCTGCTATGCCTGCCGACATTATACATGACGTTAAACGGATTCTAAAAAATATGGAAGCAAACGAAATAATTTGCACAAACTGTTGTAACTGGATAAACATATTCGGGCTTATTACCATAGTATTGATATTATTCCCAAACATAATCTACGCCATAAAGTTCCGAGTAAAGGAAAACAAATGCAACTGCTGCCGTTCAATGTACATTCTTGAGCAAATTGGACGATACGGTTCAATATTCCTTATGTCGTTTAACATTGGCATTGCCGAATTCGGATTCGCTTCGGAAGGGCACTTTTTAGCCTACCTCATCGCCAATGTAACACTGATTATTGCATATTATATTGTATATGCATTGTATTTCAAACAACAATCCAACTGGGAAAGCATGGCTCTTGCAATAATCCCATCGTGCATATTCCTCATCGATGGACTACTACTACGACACTATCCGCTTGTAAGTTTTGCCATAATATTCGCATTTTCACATATTTGCATTACAAGAAAAGACAGTTGTAAAATAGACAGCAATAAGCCACAAGAACAATCTTAGCATGAAAAAGAATAGCAATAAAAAAGTTTCAACCACAAAACCTAAAAAGAAGAAAGGCAACAAATCTGGATTTCGTAAAATCATAAAAGTCATCCTGATAACAATACTTTGCATCTTCTGCCTCAACCTTATTACCACAATACTATACCGTTGGGTAAATCCACCTATCACACTCACTATGATTTCCCGTTCAGTATTCGATGGCGAACCTCTGAAAAAAGAATGGAAAACACTTGATGAAATTTCACCCTACCTCGTTGAAGCTTCTGTAGCAAGCGAAGACAACATGTTCCTTGGACACAACGGCTTCGACCGTGTAGCAATTGACATCGCAATAGAAGAACACAAGTCGGGCAAAAGCAATCGCGGAGGCAGCGGTATTTCGCAGCAAACAGCAAAAAATGTATTCCTATGGCAGGGACATTCATGGCTACGCAAAGGCTTGGAAGTATATCAAACCTTCCTTATAGAACTATTCTGGCCGAAGGAACGCATAATGGAAGTATATCTGAATGTCATTGAAATGGGACACGGAATCTACGGAGCCGAAGCGGCATCTCAAGAATATTTCCACAAAAATGCGAAAGACCTTAGCAAAACCGAAGCCTCGCAAATTGTTGCTGCCTACCCCAACCCGCGCGATCCAAAACGCAATCCTGCAAACCCATCGGCACGAGCAGCAAAAATCAGAAAGCTAATGGATTTAATAGGACCGATAAAGTTCGACAGCGAAAGTATTGAGCAGTGGCAAGAACGCTACGATGCCTACAAGGACAAACACTTCAACGGCAAAAAGCAATAGCGATTTAGCCTTAGACAGACTAATTTGCCTTTTACTCGCCCAACAAAATATCGCAAGCAGCTTCTATCACATTGTCAACGCCAAGTGCAGTTTGCACCGGGTCAAGGATAACCGTAACATCTGGCGGCATTCCATTCTCGTAGTTGTTGTCATTGTTGTCAAGTGTGCGCGTTACCGAGAAACGATACGTCCAGCCGTTAGGCAATTCACCGCCATTGGGAAGCCCAAGTCCGCCGCCCGTAGTATCACCGACAATGGTTGCTTCTGGGAAATTTGACTTTACACACAAAGAAAAGAAAGATGTAGCGCTATAAGAACCACGGTCGGTAAGCACTACTATGGGATGCTTATACGTTGTTTTATCCTCATGCTTTGGAAGATTTACAATCTTCATTTCAGAAAAATCATTGTGCGCCGGTCCATTCTTTATCTGCGTCTTGTATAATTGCCTTTCCTCGTCAGGGAAAAATTTCAACAGATTCCACACATTATTGACACTGCCTCCGCCATTCTGACGCAAGTCAATTATCATTCCTTTGGTATTTTTGTATTTGTTTACCAGATAAACCAAGTCGTCATCGGATATGTTGTTGGAAAACGAAGAATAACGCAAATACGCCACCTGCCCGTCACGCAATGCATTATGAGCGAAAGAGCCTGTCGTATGATAATTAATTGTTAGATAGTTCAGAACAACGACATCTGTATTGATATTATTGTTCTCATACATCTTGCGGTACACCTCTTCATTGTGCGAAACGTCAAACGGAGAAATCAGATTTGTATGTCCGTCGTTAAGAGTATTAAGCATTGCTCCCAAAACGCAGAACAGGCTATCGTCACTGATATTTTCCGACACTTTAGGTCTGTACACTGCATAAACAGAATCCCAATCCACACCTTTCACATCAAAGAAGGAATACTGCTCATCAACCACTTTCCACAAATATTCAAAAGTTGATACAGGATCATCGCTTACCTCTTTTCCCATAAAAGCCTTTTCGCACGAAGAACACAGCACAACAAAGGCAGAAACTAATATTGCTATATATAACTTTTTCATAATCAATGGATATTAAACATAAGATTTAGACACAAGAAATGATAAGCATTGTC
>JAGCNN010000156.1 GCA_017645925.1 Bacteroidales bacterium | reverse complement strand
TGTTGTGGTAATAACATTGATGGAAGTGTTGGCAACCATAAGGATATTATCAATTTCCTGCTGGGTGATTTCCAGTTCTTCGGCTTTCTTGCTGAGTTTCAGTTCCTCGGCTTTCTTTTCTATTCCATTGGAAATATGCATTTTCAACCCCATGTTTGGCTGCTGATAGGAATAAAGTTGTACCGAACCATTATTTGCCGACAATGAATTTATCGGAATGTACAGCAATGCAAAATGGTCAGAATCCTTGAGGTCGGTCTTTGCCTTTGACACATTGTAGTAGTTTCCTTCAAAATATTTATCCGAAACGAAGTCGAAATTTATGCTTTTGGCGTTCTTCAGCGAATATTGGTCGAACATTCCGGTTTCGTCAATTACGGCAATGTTCTTGAATTCATCGTCCTCGAGGCGCATAAGAATTGCCGGTGCCACCATCAGGGCTGCGAACAGAATCGGGCCGAGAAGTGTCATAACGATGAATGATTTCTTGCGAACGCGAGTTTTGTATTCCCTACCTATTATAAGTCCTATCTTGCTCATATCCTTAGTTTTGTGCTTGCGCTTGTTCTGAATTTGTGTTGCTTACCACTCTTATAAAGATGTCGTTCATGCTTGGCAGAGCCTTCTGGAACGATTCAATGATACCGAAATTTGTCAGCCGCGAGATGATGTCATTGTTTGTCATCTCCTTGTTTAGCAATTCGATACTCATTTTGCTTCCACCTTCAAATTCCTTCACGTCAAGAATCTTGTAGTCGGATGTCAGCGTTGCAATCATCTTGTTGAAATATCCCGAATACTGCACCTCGTAAATGTCCGGGGCATAGTCGCGGCGAATGGCATTAACTTCGCCTTCAAGGATTTTCTTTGACTTGTTTATCAATGCAATATAATCACAAATTTCCTCTACCGACGACATGTTATGGGTAGAAAATATTATTGTCGAACCATTTTTCTTCAACTCCAGAATTTCCTGTTTCAGAAGGTTGGCATTTATCGGATCGAATCCGCTGAACGGCTCGTCGAAGATGAGCAGTTTAGGCTTGTGCAATATTGTGGTTATGAATTGAACTTTCTGCTGCATACCTTTTGAAAGCTCTTCTACCTTTTTGTTCCACCAGTTTTCAATCTCAAATTTCTCGAACCACTTTTTCAGTTCGCGCAAAGCATCTGCCTTCTTCATTCCCTTGAGCTGGCAAAGGTATAGAGCCTGTTCGCCCACGGCCATTTTTTTGTAAAGTCCACGTTCCTCGGGCAAGTAGCCTATCTGTGGGATGTGCTTTCCTGCAAGCTTTTCTCCATTGATAAAAACTGTACCTTCGTCAGGAGCAGTAATCTGGTTTATTATTCGTATCAAAGTCGTCTTGCCAGCCCCGTTTGGACCAAGCAGACCGAAAATGCAGCCTTCTGGAACAGAAATCGACACTTTGTCAAGCGCGAGGTGTCCCGAATAATTCTTGACTACATTTTCTGCAACAAGAGTTTGATTCATAATTTGTTACTACGATTATTTAAGTGAATATGTATAAATTATACCTTCAACGTTTCTAATTTTGTCGCGCACTGGTGCATTAGGCTCATACACAAAGCCTTCGACACAAACCACACGCTTGCGAGCCTCGTCAATTTTACTGTAGCTCACAAACGGACCTCCCATAAAATCGCCGTGCATTTTCCACATTCCGTGAACCACAGCCGTATTTGTGCCATTGTGCATTACAGTTTCTGTGCTCGGATAGTCAAATTTGGTTTCGGTAGTCATATACGAGCCATCGCGACTTCCGGGAACATTCTTTTCCAACACTTTGTTTCGCATTGCAATTATCTGTTCCACCGAAAGGTCTGTCGTATCTGTAAGCGGATATTCGTAAACGAAAATTCCATTTGTGGTCTTCTTGGTTTCAAACGAAATCCACGAGAATTTGTCAAGAAACTCATCAATATTGTACTCCACAGGCAATGAAATGCTGATGTTGAAAGTATCGGCCAATTGCTTTTCTCCTACTGCATTGCGCGTCTTGCTGTAAGAATTTATGTAGCGGTCACGGTCAGCCGAGAGAAAAAGTTTTGATATCGAATCACGCTGTTGGCACAATGTCTTTACAAATTCGGTTTGATTGGCTGCCGTTATGCGTACAAACGTCTGGTTTTTAGCATACTTGTCGTTTTCTACCTTAAAAACGCCTTCACTCTGGCTTGCAACCTTTTCAAAGAAAATGATATTGCGGTGCAACTGGTTTATTTCAACAAACTTGTCATACGAAATCTGGTGCAAATCCATGATTGGCTGTTCGAAAGGCAGATTTGGACAGTATTCCGAAAATATTGCCCTTAGACTGTCACCAGCTTCGGCTTGCCAGTTTTCGTTGCTCATTACCACTATTATGTCACCTGCATTTCCGTGTGCTATCGGCATTATGGATGTCCTTGGCATACACGACTGCATCATGGTGCATATCAGGCATATAGTTAGAATTATTAATGCGTTTCTCATAAAAGTAAATTATTATTTCGCGAAAATAACAATTATTTGATGTCTGACAAAAATTAAAATACAATATTTTGAATATCACCAAAAAACGCAACAAATTTGCACCGCGCCAAATACAAGTCGTTGATACACAACTCTTATCAACTACTATTTCTTTCCTGTATGACCGAATCCGCCTGCTCCGCGTTCGGTTTCGTTGAGTTCTTCAACCTGAATCCATTCGGCCTGTTCGTGACGGGCAATAACCATCTGGCAAATGCGTTCACCGTGCTCAATCTTGAAATCTTCGGTCGAGAGGTTGATGAGGATTACACCTATTTCTCCACGATAGTCGGCATCGATTGTGCCAGGAGTGTTAAGAACTGTGATTCCGTGCTTCAGAGCAAGACCGCTGCGTGGACGAATCTGAGCTTCGTAGCCTTCGGGAAGCTCAATGAAAAGTCCAGTCGGGATGAGCTTGCGCTCCATAGGCTTCAAAACAACAGGTTCTACAAGATTTGCACGTAGGTCAATGCCTGCCGACTGCGAGGTTGCGTACTGCGGCAAAGCATTGGTTGACTTGTTTACTATTCTAATTTTCATTGTTTTATCGTTTAAAGATTTTTCGTTTTACACCAGCCCAAACACCTTTTACTAGTGCTCGCTCGTTGTAAGAAACAACACCGACGTACACAAGCAAAAGCAATGTGTTGACAATAATTGCCATAACAGCACTTTCGGGATACAAGAATTCCCTCAAGTACTTGCTAGCAAAGAATATTCCTACTGCTAGTACAAAGTAACCGAATATAGGCATAAGTTTATATGGAACAGGATTATACTTCTGTCCGAGTATGTACGACAACACCATGCAGATTCCGTATCCAGCAAAACCTGCCCATGCACAGGCCATATAGCCAAACCTTGGAACAAAAACAAAATTGATTGTCAACAACATAGCACATCCTATCGCCGATATTATTGCTCCCCAGTAGGTCTTGTCTATCAACTTGTACCAGAACGACAGGTTGAAGTATATTCCCATGAAAATTTCGGCCATCATGACAATAGGAACTGCGTCAAGACCTTCCCAGTAACCGCGGCTGATTATGAATTTCAAGACATCCATGTAAGCCATAACCGCTACAAAAGCCAACAAGGTAAATATTACGAAATACTTCATCACCTTGGCCTGCATCTCCTTGCTTTTCTTGGCTTCTTCGCGGTTCTCGCCAAAAACAAATGGCTCGTAAGCATAGCGGAAGGCTTGGGTTATCATTGCCATAATCATAGCAATCTTCACGCAGGCACCGTAGATTCCAAGCTGGGTGTCACCTTCCCGTCCGGGCACTATAAAGCGGTAGCAAATTTTGTCGGCAACCTGGTTCATTATACCTATGATTCCGAAAATCAGCAACGGCCAAGTGTATTTCCACATCTCCTTCATGAGTTTGCCATCATAACCATTGCTCAAGTTTTTCAGTTCGGGCAAGAAACAGAAAGTTATCAAAGATGTACATATTAGGTTCACTACGAATATATATCCCACCTGATAGCCAGGATCATACCAGCCCATCAATGACGGATGGCTCTCATATAGGCTTGGTGCAAGCAGGAATATGAAAAGGTTGAGACCTATATTTAAAAATATGAACAAAAGTTTCAGTGCTGCAAATTTGCCAGAACGTTTCTGATAGCGAAGGTAGGCGAACAGAATTGCTTGGAAAGCATCTATTGCCACCACTATTGCCATCATTTCAATGTATTCGGGATGATTGGCATATCCCAAAGCATTGGGCAGAACGGGGAAAACCACAGTAAACACAGTGCATAGTAGCACAAACAGCAACGATACACCGCCCACTGAAAACAATGATGTAGAGAACGCCTTCAGCGGATTCACGCCTTCTTTATTGGCAAAACGGAAAAATGTGGTTTCCATGCCGAATGTGAGTACAACGAGGATAAGAGCCGTATAGGCATAAATGTTTGTAACAACGCCATATCCTCCCGATTCGGCTGCAATCTTGTATGTGTAAAGCGGAACGAGCAGATAGTTGAGGAATCGACCTATTATGCTGCTAAGCCCGTAGATGGCAGTATCGCCGACCAACTTCTTTAGTTTTCCCATGATTTATCTCAAAACTTTGACTATATGCAAAAAAGAACACAATCATCCAACCCAATGGATAATTATGCTCGACAAAAACAATAAAACTATTATTACTATCTTCTTTTGTGTCTTGGTTCGTCAGAAACTGTGAGTTTCTTTCTTCCCTTAGCTCTTCTTCTTGCCAAAACCTTGCGTCCTTCAACGGTTGACATTCTTTCTCTGAAACCGTGTTTGTTTCTTCTTTTCCTCTGTGAAGGTTGAAATGTTCTTTTCATTGCCTTATAATATTTTTATGTTTTACAATTAAGTTTTCTTTCCCGTAAAATTTGGACTGCAAAAGTACTGCTAATTTTTTAATCCACAAAATTTTGTTCATATTTTTTACATAAAAGAATAAATATTAGTAAACTGTTGATTATCAGCATTAAATCTTAAACAAATACATGTAAAAATCTATTGTTGTCCGGTAAAAAAATGCACAAACGCTATAATTTCCTTGTTGCAACTGCTTTACATAAGAATATTGATGATGGGGTTTGTCATTTACTTGCTTCGCTGCGTGAGCTAAAGGTTCGAAAACCTGATTGAACCTGCGATACGGCACGGGGAGCAGTGTGAAATCGGTTGTCCGGAACGTTGCTTGCAACCTCACGAAGTAATCTGTTAACGTATTATTAG
>JAGCNN010000155.1 GCA_017645925.1 Bacteroidales bacterium | reverse complement strand
TTACGGTTCCGATATGTAAATAATCTTACAGTCTTTGTTGTCGCGCTCCTCGACCTTTATGTCATATTGTTCTTCAAGGTGCGGAACTAGATTTTCCACATCCATCAGCCAGTATGAAGTTTTGTCGTTGGTAATCTTGATGTTCTCTGCGCCATCGTCAATCACAAACATTTTCCCGTATGCATAGCGCAAATTTCTCACGAAATTACCCATGTCATTTTCGTATTTTCCAATTTCAACCAGCCTTGATGTGTCGGTTATTTCCAAATAGTAAATCTTTTCGGGAATAACAGTGTCGAGCCTCAGATTTGTTCGCTGTAAAAATTCGTCAAAAAGTTGTCTGCCGTGGACTGGTTTGGTGCTGTCTTTTGCCGTTGCGCAATAGCAGTAATGGTTATACCTTGAAACCAAAGGATAATACATCTGGTCTTTTGAATATTTATAACCCCAGTTAAGTTGGTATGCAACAACAGGCAGACATCCCGTGTAAACAATATCACCTTCGTCCCAGTGGTCCATCTGTTCGTCGAACATTGAAATTTCCGTAAGTTTGGCGGTGTGGTTTTCGTCATTTATTTCGAATGTGTAGTCTGTAACAAAGAAATACGACAATGCAAATGCTAGCAGATTGTTGGCGAAATGAAACAGAATGGCATAAATAAAGCGGAATCGCAATGCCAAGTAGCAAGCAATCAGTGCCAATCCAAGCCTGTCGAAAAATGCTATCACCGAAAACCATCCGCTTTCGTTCTGGTAATGTGCAAGCGAAAACAAAATGCTTGTTACCAAAATGCGAAGGAATTGTATCAGGTCCTTGTGCTTGTCGCCATTGAAAATGCATAACAGGAGCAGCAGAGCCACAAACGCCACACAGGTGACAATTATGCTATTAAGAGCTAAATAGGTGTATGCTGTAATAGCAATTAGTGAAAAATATTTCCAGAATAGGCTTTTCATCGTCCAGCTTCTGTAGCTAAATTCCTCTACGATAGGGGCGAAAAGCAATGTCATTATAAGCATAAGCAATGGCAATTCGACGATAAGTAGATTCATAAAACTGCTGGATTCTATCAATGTTTGTGTTTCTCCTGCAAAAAGCGGATAAATGCTGGTGCCAATAATGCCTAAAACCAACAAAACAAGACCAGGAACAAGGCAATGGCGATTAAGATTGAACGAAAACTCCTTCATGTTATTGATTACTAAAATTTTGAGCAAAGGTAAGAAATGTGTTTTATATATGCAAATGTGAGAATGGGCTAACGGTCTGACAGGCTCGCAGTCTTGCTGTCTAACGGGCGAAAAAACTTGCCCCCATCATTAAGGTCGTTAAGGACGTTAACGACGCTAACGACCTTAAGGTTTTGGGGGCAACTACATTCTGTGTGCCTGTTAGCCTTTGGGTCTGTTAGCCCGTTCGCCTTCTAGCCTTTTGGCCTTCGTTACATCCACACATCAATCTTTATTTTGTAGAATCCGTCTTCGAGTTCTGGCGGGTAAAGGCAATAATGAGTCTCGTAGGAATCTTCATCGTATTTTGTATCGATGTAAAGTACGCCGTTGTTTTTGTTTATGTAGTAGGTTTTGCCTTCGTATTCAAAAGGTTTATGATTTGCAACCCTGTCGTAGAAACTATCGGCATCGTCCTTGTTGGCGAAGTACAGGTATGGATTGGTAGATGTGTCAAGGTTGAGTTCGTAATAGCAGGAATGTTTGCTGGTGCTT
>JAGCNN010000154.1 GCA_017645925.1 Bacteroidales bacterium | reverse complement strand
GCACGACACCTTGAGGCATTGGCGCAAGCGGCTAAGGATTATACGCTTGCTGAATTAGCTGATATAACGTTGCAAGGCGGCGAATCCTATTCTTTACCCACAGCGTCAGAGACTGTTAAAGGCGGTGTAAAGGTAGGCACAGGATTAAGTATGAGTGGCGACACTTTGAACGTAACGCTCACTGCTGGCGAATCATATACGTTACCGACTGCCTCAACTACAGTAAAGGGTGGCGTTAAGGTTGGTACTGGCTTAAGCATGAATGGCGATACGCTTAACTGTACAATCAGCGGCGGCGGAGCAACTTATTCTGTAGCTACTACTACTCAAGCGGGTTTAATGAGTGCACTCGATAAACAGCACCTTGACGCGGTTTTTCAAGATTCCACTGACTTTGTTGATACCGTGCTCGCGGGCGTCAGTGATATTTTCTTCCCAGCGGCGAGCACCGCACAGGACGTAATTGCTTACAACGAAAACTTTAAGTATCTCGATAACAAATATATAAAACTCTTCAACCAAAGCGACTATTGGAACGCTATTTCATACGGCAACAAAGACAACTTTTATACTGGAGAATATTGTATATACGAAGAAGACAGTATACATTGGTTTGGGACAAGTGACGGGGACACTTCATATCGTGCCTCAATAGTAGTCTCTCAAAATAATACCATGCGCACACAACCTTACCTAATCAAAGTAGACAGCGACCATGGCGTTATTATCTATACGCAGGACAGTGTGAAAGGCGCAAATTATGACGATGGCAAATCAAACGGAGTATACGTGAAAAATTTTGCTATCAAAAGCACAGGTGTTACAGTTTCCGGTGCAAATCCCGCTATCAGCACCGTTGCTGGCTATACGCCTTCCGGAGAATATTGGGGAACGCCAGAAATCCATGTCATTCGTTCCTTAAATAGAACAGACAGGGGGCTTTTGTTTTACCAAAGATATGCCTCGGCTACAACTACTGCCCTATATACTTGGGGATTTACAAAAACAGCTTCCCTTGCCATTTCTACTACTACCTTTGCAACTATAGGGACTATGTACGACGACATTCCCGAAAGCAAAACAGACACTACGTGGAGAGTTAATAACAATATACCGAAACCCATTTTCCAAACCGATGGTGATAATGTGAAACTTAGTTTGGAAAACTCAAACAAATGGAACCATCTCCCTTTTTTGTTCACTTGCGCCACCACATACAACGCAAGTCAAGTAGCTACATCAGAAACCAATAAATGGATTTTTGCAGGCGGTTTTACAAGCTTGGCATTAAAAACTATAACAAGTGCGCCTGAAAATTTTCTTCTTGCGTGCAAAGGGAACAGAAAAATTCTAGGCGGTTTCATGAACAAACAACGAAATCAAGTTTACTTAATCACAATCAGCGGAACAGACTATATCCCAAAAACGACTGGGAACCTTATAAAGACACTTTTTGATAACGCCACAGAAATTTACACTGTAGACCCAAGTGGTGGAACGATAGTATCAACCAGTTTAAAACTTTCTGATATTATCGACGACCTTATATTATAGCGAGGAGATTCATCATGAAGATATTTATTAATCCCGGTCACGGAGGCGCAGATTGTGGCGCGGTAGGCAACGGGCTTAAAGAGGCTGACGTTGTTTTGAGTATCGGCAAGCGCGTTGAAAAATATCTTCGCGCTGTCGGCTATCAAGTCAAGCTAGGACAGTATGACGGCTTGCAACCAATTTGCGACGACGCCAACGCTTTTAAAGCTGATTTATTCGTAAGTATTCATTGCAACGCGGCGACAGGCAACGCAAAAGGCACAGAGACTTACTGGTCGGGCTTTAGCGAAACTAGTCACAGGCTAGCTGAAAAGATTCAAAGTCAGCTCGTCGGCTCATTACCACTTACTAATCGCGGTGTAAAGTCGGCGAGTTTTTACGTTCTAAGGAATACCAATATGCCAGCGGTGTTGGTTGAGACTGCATTTATTGATAACGCTGATGACGCTAAGCTTTTGCGAGAACGTGAAGACGACTTTGCTAAAGCTATCGCACGTGGTGTTACAGATTTTTTTGCTAGCGATAAACCTTTGCCAGACGTTATCGACACTCCTAAGCAAACCACAGGCAAGCTAAGTGAACACTTTGACGCTGATGAATTCGTTTGTCACTGTTGTGGACGCGGCGCAGATAAGATTGACCCGAAACTGATTGAACTTTTGGAGCGACTTCGCACTTTGGCAGAGGCTCCTATACATATCAACTGCGGCTATCGTTGCCCGAAACACAATCGCGAAGTTGGCGGTGTCGATAATTCGCAACATACAAAAGGCACTGCCGCTGATATTTATATCCCGAAACTTAGCTTTGTGCAGGCGGAACATTTGGTAAAAACATTGCCTTTTGACGGCACGGGATTTTATCCACCGATTGAGCAAGGTGGAGCATGGTTCATACACCTTGACACCAGAGACGGTGGCATTGGCAATAGATATGAATGGTGGGAATGAGAATTGTTCAAGCACAGGAAAGACGCCAGACAACGACTTAAAGGAGCAACACTCGAAGAATATAACGAGCTTGTTAGAAAGGCTAACTTAACGCCAACACAGAAAAGGTTGGTAGACCTTCATATCCTTCGCGCACACTCGATTGTTAATATTTCGCTTGAAATTTTTATGGGCGAAACAACTATCAGAAAACATTTAGCGGAGGTTTATGACAAGGTAGCAAAGCTATGACGTTTTCGCGGCGTTTTTCTAAATTGCTTTTTGGTATTATGCGCCTATGTCATACATTTATTTTAATCCTAATCCCAGTGGCAAGCGAGTAGGTGATTGTGTAATACGCGCTATAAGCCGTCTAACTGGAAGTAGTTGGGAGACAACATATATAGGAATAGCAACCAAAGGTTATGAAATGTTCGATATGCCTAGTTCAAATGCTGTTTGGGCTGAATATCTCAAGGAGCGCGGTTATAGGCGGGTGGTTATACCAGACACTTGCCCGCAATGCTATTCGGTACGTGAATTCTGCCATGACAACCCAAAAGGCAGATACCTTTTGGCGACAGGTTCACATGTTGTCACTGCAATAGACGGCGATTATTACGACGCGTGGGATTCGGGCGCAGAAGTACCAGTTTATTTCTGGACTAAGGAGTAAAGAATATGGCTAACTATTTTGGCGGTGGCTATCCTCCGCAACAACAATATCAGCAAAATAACAATGTTATCGTCGTCACAGTGCAAGGCGAACAAGGCGCGAGCATGTATCCTGTCGCGGCTGGGAATACAGTCTTGCTCATTGACTTCAACCTTAAAAAATTTTGGATAAAGGCAACAGATATAAATGGCTTGCCTTCAAAGTTCGCGGCGTTTACCTTCAAGGAAGAAGTTAAGCCGCAAGCCGACACGGGCAACTTTGTTTCACGGAATGAATTTGAAGAGTTTGGAAAGCAAACAGCTACGCAACTCAGCAAAATCCTTGAAACACTCAAAGCTTTAGGTGGAGGTATAAATGATGTTTCAGCAAATGCCAAATAGCCCTATGCAGTTCATGCAAAAGTTTAAAGCTTTTGCACAGCAGTTTCAGCAAAGCGGGCAAAATGCCCAGCAAGTAGTTCAAAACATGTTAAACCAAGGACAAATGACGCAAGACCAGTTTAATCAGCTCCGTGAACAAGCGAACAGAATAACTGGAATGCGTTTTTAATTTTGATAAGGAGTGATTTTCAAATGGATTATGGTAACGGAATGTCCCCTGCCGATGTTCTCGCACTTACGGGCGGCAATAATCGTGGTTACGGAGACTTTTTCGGGGGTTCCCAAGGCTGGTGGATTT
>JAGCNN010000153.1 GCA_017645925.1 Bacteroidales bacterium | reverse complement strand
TACGAATATGTATTGGACATTGGAATTAGCATCAAAACTTGAAGACGCACCGTGGCCTGCAACAAAGGACGAACTTATCGACTACGCAATCCGTTCGGGTGCAAATCTGGAAGTTATTGAAAACCTTCAGGAAATTGAGGATGACGAAGAAATTTTCGAAAGTATAGAGGACATCTGGCCAGACTATCCTTCGAAGGACGATTTCTTTTTCAACGAGGACGAATACTAAAAGAAATTTTTGATTATCTACCTGATAATCAACAAAAACGAACAAGCAAATAAACTTGTTCGTTTTTTTATTTTGTGCCAAAATAAAGCAAAATACGCTTGCTCATTTTCAATGGATTACAAAATGAAAATCAAATTTGCTTGTTTATTTTCGAATGAAAAAAATGAATATTCCAGAGGCTATGACGAAATGAGATTCTGTCAAATTTTGGCGAATAAAACCATTTGACATATCAAGTGTGCATTTTTTGAATGTTCTCCTATTTTTGTTTTTATATAGGTATTAGAATCCAATAAACCACATTGCAAAATTATGTTTTAAAACATACAAACACTTAATAAACAACAAAATACACTCCACAAAAATATTTCAATTTTCTATTGCAGAAATAATTTTCATTGATTAACTTTGAAACGATTTTTTGCAATTTGTCCGTATGAAAAAATACATAATAACAATTCTCATATTGCTAGCGACAAGCCTTGCCTACTCGCAGCACCAGTCTGTTACAACTCAGGGAACTGAGTTCTTTGCTGTATTCATGCAAAACGGTGGCCATACAGCAGGTGATTCCGAATTGGAGCTAAGCCTTATGGTATCATCGAAACGTGCATGCAGTGTAACTGTAAGGAATCCAAATTCAACATGGACAACTACATTCAACGTAGCAGCAAATTCAACAACCAAGTATGTAATACCTAGCAATCAACATTCGCAATGCTACATAACATCACCTACATCCACTGCACAAAACAAAGGTTTATTAATTACTTCTACCGACACAATATCGCTATATTCTTCAAATTTCGCACCTGCAACTTTCGACGGTTCAATAGTACTTCCAACGAGCGCACTCGGCAATGAATACATCATTCAATGCTATCCGCCGGTACTAAACGAAAGCGAATTTACAATAACAGCTGTTGAAGACAATACGGTTGTTGATGTTACTCCGTCTGTTATTGTCAATGCAGGAGACAATCAGAATCCAAATACAACTTTCAGCGTTTCTCTGAATAGAGGACAGACTGTCTTTATGAAATCGATAACTCAGGGTGCAGCCGGAGACCTTTCTGGAACGAGGATTGTTGCTCGCAACTGTAAAAAAATAGCAGTTTTTAATGGCGACTACTCAACCAGAGTTCCTGCAAGTGCATCTGAATTTGCCGACCATATCAACGAACAAGCATTTCCAGTAACTTCGTGGGGTAAGAAATTTGTGGTAACAAATACCCTGCAAAATTCATCTTCTGGCAGAAGCTATGACCGCGTAAGGATAACTGCTTCGGCAGATAATACTGTCATAAGGAAAAACAATACTCAAATCGCCACAATAAATGCAGGTGATACATACGAATTGCAAATAACGGCATCGGAAGGCGCCGCATATCTCGAAACGACATATCCTTGTGCCGTTTACATGTACCTTGTAAGCAAATCGTATGGAGGTTCCTCTTATGGCGACCCGTCGATGGTGTGGATAGCACCTTTGGAACAGCGGATAAAAGAAATAGTTTTCAACACATTTGAGCCTGCTTCGAGTTATACAGGTCCAAACAGACCTTCTACGCATATCGTAAATATTGTTGCCGAAACTTCCAATACGGGACAAATAAGACTTGACGGAAGTGCGATTTCTGGATGGTCAACAGTATCGGGAAATACAAACTATTCTTATGCCAGAAAAGTCATAAGCCATAATGCTCATTCCCTAACCAGCACAGGTGGAAACGGATTCATCGCACATGTTTATGGCATTGGAAATGCAGTTTCGTATGCTTATTCGGTTGGCTCAATGGCGACAAACCTTGCAGAAAGAATGTACATCAATGGTATCGGAAGCACCGATGCCAACGTAGATGGAAGCTTCTGCGAAGGTCAGGAAATTTCATTCTCTTCTGAAGTGGATTACGATTACGACAACATCAACTGGAATTTTGGTGACGGAACAACCTTCACGGGCAATTCTACAGAACATACGTTCACACAGCAAGGCAACTATACAGTGAATATGCAGGTAACATCAAACGGAAACGGTTGTTCGAGTTATTCCACGGCTATAAACTTTAACGTGTCAATCGGTCACGTTTGGGAAACTGAGGTTTCCTCAGAAGCCAACTATGGTGAAACCGTAACTATCGAGGGTGCTACCTTTGTCGCACGACAGGACACGACTATAACTCGGCTTTACCAAAGCACAGCCGGCTGCGACAGTACCGTAATACACAATTTAATAATCAGAACGATAGTTCACGACATTCGTGCTGAAATATGCGAAGGCGAAACCTATGACGAAAACGGATTCAATGAGTCGCAAACTGGACATTACTCTACAACAGTCACTTTGCCTAACGGAATGGATAGCATCACAAACCTTTACCTTACCGTGCGCGAACTGCCAAATGCCAACATCATTGGCAACAATGCATTGTGCAACGGCTCTGTATCTCTTATGGCTGGCGGCGGAACTGAATATCGGTGGTCAACTGGAATAGAAACGTCAGATATTGAAATTACAGAACCAGGAACATATTCGGTAACAGTTACCAATGAATACGGATGCACCGCTACAGCGCAAAGGCGGATTGCTAGGGAAATAGAGATAAACGTTGAATACGACCCAATACTTTGCCACGGAAATTCGACACAAGTGATAGTTTCGGCTCAATACGGTATAGCTCCTTATACTGGAGAACGTACTGAATTTGTTCAAGCTGGATCAAGAACATACAGGGTAACCGATTCGGAAGGTTGTACCGCGCAAGTATCGATTGAGTTTGAAGAGCCAGAAGTAATTACAAGTGATGTAACTAAATTTGATGCATATTGCAGCCAAGACTATGGAACAATTTCGGTAACAGCGAATGGAGGCGTGTCTCCTTACTCGATATTGTGGGACGATGGCTCAACAAATTTCCAAAACAATAATATAACCCCCGGAGTATTCCATTCTTATACTATCACCGACAGCAATGGTTGTAACTATGTTGATTCGGCAAAAATTTCAAAGGAACCACCTATCACAATAACAATTGAGCACGAAGACGTTTTGTGTAACAATGGTCGCACTGGGTCAATTTCTGTTACCAATGTAAACAACGGACACGAACCTTATAGGTACAACTGGAACGACGGGCAGCTAACCGAAACTGCACATAGCCTTGTGGCTGGCAATTATATGGTTACTGTTACCGACGACCACGAATGTACGGCTACGGCCTCGGTTTATGTATCGCAGCCCGAAGCCTTGAGGATTGAAAGCAGTGTAAAGAATGCAAGCTGTCTTGGAATGTGCGATGGAAGAATTGCTGTTGAAATAGCAGGTGGAACTCCTGGTTATTCATGCCGATGGAGCAATGGTTACGATATGACAGAAATAACAGAATTGTGTGCCGGAACATATACCCTTACTGTTACTGATGAGAATGCTTGCACTATAAGTAAGTCGTTCTCGGTAATACAGCCCGAAGCCCTTTCGGCAAGTTCGGTTACAAAGGATGTATCATGCTATGGCAACAGCGACGGAGAGATAACGGTAACCGTTTTGGGCGGTTCGCAGCCATACCATTTTGCATTGAACGAATTTATGTATGAAAGTACAACTAGCAATATACTAACAAGCCTTTCGGCAGGCGAACACATGGTATATATAATTGATGCTAAGAATTGTATGGCGCGAGTAAGTGCTGTTATCGGAAGTCCCGAAAGAATAGTGGCTGAATATGAAATAGTAGATGTTAGCTGTAAGGAGGCTTCTGACGGTGAAATCCATTTGACAGCACAGGGCGGGCATCCGCCATATTATGTAACATCGGACAAGATAACAGGCCAGCCGCTATCCGAAAATGAAGCAATTACAGGTTTGGCTTCTGGCATCTACCATTTGGTGGTATCCGACGAGACTGGATGTTCGTATTCGCTGAAGAACATCAGGATTCCCGACAATTCACAAGAGTGTATCCATGTGCCAAACGTATTTACTCCTAATGGAGACGGTATAAACGATACTTGGGAAATTTCAAATATATGGATGTATCCCGATGCCAAGATTTTTGTTTTCAACCGATGGGGACAAAAATTGTATGAAGGTGATGGAACTTCGGAATACTGGAATGGAGAATACAGGGGCAAAATGGTGCCTGCTGGAACATATTTCTTTGTAGTTAACATTGGCGAAGGATACAACACATATTCGGGACCATTATCAATATTGTATTAAACGATAACAAATTAAAATTAAATAAAAATGAATAGGAAAGTTATTATTGCAATGCTCAGCTTCTTGCTTGCAACTACAGTTGTCTGGGCACAGGAAGAGAAAGATGACGAAGGTTATGTATTCACAAATGTGAAGGAACTCCCTATTACATCGGTAAAGGACCAGAACCGCGCAGGTACCTGCTGGTGCTATTCAGGACTTGGTTTCATCGAGGCCGAATTGCTCCGTATGGGAAAGGGTGAATACGACTTCTCGGAAATGTTCATAGTTTCAAACACATACATTGACCGCGCACAGGCTGCAGTCCGCACTCACGGTGATGTTTCATTCTCGCAGGGCGGTTCGTTCTACGATGTAATATATGGTATGTCACATTTCGGACTTGTTCCCGAAGAGGAAATGCGTCCCGGTGTAATGTACGGCGACACCTTGTCGGACCACACCGAACTTTCGGCTGTATCTGATGCAGTTGTAAAGGCAATCGCAAAGGGCGAGCACAAGAGCTTGCAGAAGAACAGCGAAGGTCAGGCACTTTGGCTCCAGGCAATCAAAGCTATCCACGAAGTATATCTAGGCAAATGCCCCGAAAAGTTCAACTACAAGGGTCGCGAATATACTCCAATGTCATTCTATCAGTCACTTGGTCTTAACCCAGACGACTATGTATCAATAACATCTTACACTCATCATCCATTCAACGAGAAATTCGTTCTTGAAATTCAGGACAACTGGAGATGGTCGCAGTGCTACAATGTTACTATTGATGAAATGATGAGGATTTTTGACAACGCTATCGAAAACGGCTACACCGTAGCTTGGGGTGCTGATGTCAGCGAACAGGGATTCAAGATTGGTACTCGCAAGGGATTCTGCGTATTGCCCGAAACCAACGCCGAAGCAGCAAGCATGAAAGGCAGCGATATGGCACACTGGACTGGCATGACCGCAAAGCAGATTGCTGACGAAGCAGCTAAGCACCCGACTCCACAGCGCTGGGTAACTCAGGAAGAACGCCAGATTGCTTTCGACAACTGGGAAACGACCGACGACCATGGTATGCTTATCTACGGAACAGCAAAGGACCAGATGGGAAACGAATACTACATGGTAAAGAACAGCTGGGGCGAGTACGGTGAATATAAAGGAATGTTCTACGCAAGCAAGGCATACGTAAGATACAAAACTATGAACATTGTTGTTCACAAGGACGCTTTGCCAAAGGACATAAAGAAAAATCTTGGAATTAAATAGTTAAAATATCGTTTTGTGATTGGAAAGCGGAGCCATGCGTTTCGCTTTTCCGTTTTTTTTAGAAAACGAAGGACGGCATATTCTTGAAATCCGACACTTATGGAAGAACAGGTCAAGAAAAAGAAAAGCACAGGTAGAAAGGCATTGGCCGGAATACTTATAGTATTGGGAAGCCTTGACGCTATTTTGGTGCTTCTTGTTGCATTTTCACCGCTAATCATAGAAACATACATCAATTCGGAAGCGGGCAACAGGAAAGTGAACGAAATAGCAAGCGACTATCTTGACGCGCAAGTTGATTTCAAGAAAATAAAGCTGAAGGTATGGAAAAATATGCCTAATGTTGAGATAGAACTTATCAATAGCGAGATAATCTCGAAAGCGATAAGGGACGACTTGACTGATACTCTGGTAAAATTTGACACCTTGAGGCTCTCTGTTAACGTAATGGAATTCATTAACAATGACAGCATTATCGTCAACGAAGCCTATCTTTCATATCCTGTAGTCCGTGGTTATGTAAATGCCGATGGCAAAGCAAACTGGGAAATCTACGAAACCGATACGACTCCCGATGAGGATACTTCTTCATTCGATTACAAGATTCGCGTAAAACGCCTATTCATTGAAAACTTGCAGGCGACCTATACCGATGAGGCTTTACAAATGTCGGCAGCACTGGATTCAACTTATATAGAGGCGACTGGAGAAATAACCGCAAAAATAATTGACATAGCCACAGAATTGCGACTGAAGGCAAAATACGATGACGGTTCTTCTCAAATTTTTGCAAAAGCCGAACCGACTACGATAACGCTGAACGGAAATATGTCCGATGGAGACTACTTGCTTTCCACAGCATTCGGTTTGATTTCTGCCGAATTCTGCGACAGCACATCACGAACAAGGGTAAACCTTGATACAATTGGTATTGCGGCTCATGCAATAATATCCGACACGAGCTACAACCTTGATACGAAACTGAACCTGTTGCTTTCTGAATACAATGATTCGCTGATGACATTCAGCGATATACCACTGAATGTGGAACTTAGGGCTGTTTCAAATTCCGATTTCAGCGACTACGACATTGATACATTGAGCATAACAAGCACCGACATCTATTTTGGTGCATCGGGCAAGGCGCAAAACATGGTTGACTCGTCGTGGAATACCGACCTAGTACTCGCTCTTGATGTTCCGCACATCGACAATGTTCTGGAAATGATACCAAAAAGTCTCGTTTCCGATTTGAAAAAATACAAGATTTCCGGTTCTGTAAATTTCAACGGTACAGCCAAGGGAACCTACAAGGACGATGTATATCCAAACATTGATGCCAACATTGTGTTGAACGATATAAGGGCTGTTGTGCTGGAGCAAAATGCAGAAGTATTGCTTAATATGGAAACTGGCTTGAAGTACAATTCGGAGAAGGCTTCGGAGTCGTACATAGAAGTAAAGCGTTTGGATGCTTCGGTAGGCGAAACATATTTTGACTTGAATGGCAAGGCAAGCAATATTCTTGGCGATCCATACGTGAATGCAAAGCTGAAATGCAATCTCAACCTCGACTATATTTCAAAACTTTTCCCAATAGATGATATAACCTACAATGGTAAGCTTTCGTCGGATATTGAAGCCCGTTTTTCGCTCAATAACCTGATGAAGATGAACTTCCCTAAAATATATATGCTTGGCAACATCAACATCGAGAGGATATTGCTGAGGATTCCTTCGCAGAAACTTTTCGTATTCGGGCAGAATGCAACCGCCGATTTGGGCATAAATTCAATGAAATCGCGGCGTTCCGACAGGATGCAGCTTAGCAGTGTGCGTGTAGTTGTTGACAGCGTCAGGGTAATGTCGCCGCGTACAATCGAAGCAAGAGTGTCAAAGCTGAACCTTTATGCCAATGTTGAAGAACCGATAAACGATGTTCCGCATCTTATTGTTTCTGGTCGTCTGAACGGAATGCAGGCAATAGTAGCCGACACAATGTTTGTTTCGGGAAAAAAAGGCCGTATTTCATTGGCAATCCGTCCCGACACCACCGATGCGCTCATTCCTGCGCTCAGGGCTTCGCTCGGACTTGACTCCATCGTTTACTATGAGCCTACTGCAGGCGCATTTCTTGATTCGACAAGGATTGTGCTTAATGGACGTCCAAGGGTACGTAGGTTTATGCGCGTAAACGGCGAGCGTGTTGAGATAGACCAGTCAACAAGAAAGTCTATCAACGTAGATTCGCTTATCAACCTATGCAAGGGTGTTGAGGATGCCGAAAGCGCACTAAGGCGCTTCTGTTTCGACGGGTCAATTTATGCTAAAACTGCTAGGTACATGTCGCCTTACTTCGACCTGAAAACAGGTACACGTAGGCTTGACATAACTTTTACCGATGACACTTTGCATCTCAATAATTTTATGTTGCGAGTTGGCAAGTCGCTGGTGAAGGTAAACGGACGGGTTGACAATATGCGTCGGGCATTCCTGCGCGGACGGACACTTACGGCCGATGTTAGTGTAGCATCGCGCAATCTTGATTTAAACGAGATACTTTATGCATCATACATTGGCGAACAAAACAGAATAAAGGATGAAGAAGCCAAGCGTGTTGTTCAGGGCAAATTTGCGGCTCGAAGTACAACAGGTGGGGCAGGAGCCGGTACGCGTACATTGCCAACGCATGTCTCAGATTCTGTAAGAGCACATTATGTGGATTCGATTAGGAAAGCATATTCTCGCAAGGATTTGGGCGAAATATACAACGAGCGTATGGGAAGAATGAAGGCTTTGATAGAAAAGGCTCATAGCGAGGAACTTATAACAGATGAAGGTAATGAAATTGAAGATACTACAGAGACGGAATATGATACTGTGCCAATGTCGCTGATAGAAGTTCCTGCAAACCTCAATTGTAAGGTAAATCTAAAATTGGACACCGTAAAATTTGCAGGGCTGAAGATGAATAATCTTAACGGAGATATTACCACACAAAACAGCACATTGTCAATCAAGGATATGGCAACGACAAGCAATGTCGGTGACCTGAAACTCAATGCTATATACACATGTAACAATCCCGATACCGCCAAGGTTGGCTTAGACCTGATAGGAACAAATATTACAGTTGAAGACCTTCTGACGGCTGTTCCGATGATTGATTCGATTCTGCCGATGCTTAGTTCGTTTGAGGGTAAACTTGACTGCGAATTGTCGGCTATTACTGAACTTGACAAGGAAATGGAACCCATATTGCCAACCTTGCAGACAGCTTGTCATATAAATGGTAAAAATCTTGTGCTTCTTGATGGTGAAACATTTACGACAGTTGCCAAGTATTTGATGTTCAATAAGAAAACCAAGAATGTGATAGACAATATGTCGGTAGAGTTTACTATTAAAAACAATACCTTGAATGTTTATCCGTTCACATTGTCGATGGACAAGTATAAGGTAGCAGTGAGTGGTAATATGGACTTTGACTTTAAGTATTTCTTCCATATCTCGGTGCTTGAACCTAAAACCTTACCAAATTTAGGTATTAATGTACAGACGAAGGAACCAAAGAAGAACAAGAAAAACAATGATAAAGCCGATGAAGAGAACGAAGAAGGAGAGCTTGTAGAGGAAACTGATGATTTTCAGTTCCGTCTTGTGAAGCCATTGTACAAGGACGAAAAATCTATAGTACAGTCTATTTCTCTTTTCAACAAGGCTGGCGCAGGCAGAGTATCGCTGCAACAGAACCTGCGTAAAACCATTCAGGGCATAATTGAAAATTACGAGGACAAGAAGTAATAGTTTTGTTTCCATACATGGCAGCCTGACATGCGGCTGGGCACTGCGTGATGTTTTATGAAAAAGTTTGCTGTTGAGTTTCTATCTGCTTGATTTTTGTTTATTTTTGCAAAAAAATATTTATGGATATTTCTGTCATAGTTCCGCTGTATAACGAGGATGAATCCTTGCCAGATTTGTGCGAATGGATAGTGCGAGTGATGAACGAGAATTCGTTTTCTTTTGAGATTCTGTTTGTAAATGATGGTAGCACTGATAATTCGTGGAATGTAGTCTGCGATTTGAAGAAAAAGTATGAGCAGGTAAGAGGTATTTCGTTTCGGAGGAATTATGGCAAGTCGGCTGCGTTGCAGGTGGGTTTTCAGGCTAGCAAGGGCGATGTTGTAATTACAATGGATGCCGACATGCAGGATAGCCCCGATGAGGTTCCCGAATTGTACAGGATGATTAAGGAAGATGGCTTCGACCTTGTTTCGGGATGGAAGAAAAAACGTTACGACAATACCTTTACAAAGAATATTCCATCGAAACTTTATAATGCCACTGCCCGCCGTGTAACTGGACTTAAGCTACACGATATGAACTGCGGTTTGAAGGCATATCGTAGTAAAGTCGTGAAAAATATTGAGGTTTACGGCGAAATGCACAGGTATATACCATATTTGGCTATGAATGCGGGCTTCTCTAAGATTGGTGAGAAGGTTGTTGAACATCGTAAGAGACAGTTTGGTGTGTCTAAGTTCGGATTGGATAGGTTTGTGCACGGATATTTGGACCTGTTTTCTTTGTACTTCCTTTCACGGTTTGGCAAGCGCCCTATGCATTTCTTTGGCTTGTGGGGCAGCGTTATGTTTATCATAGGCTTAATTGCGATATGCGTGGTGGGAGGAATCAAGATTGCTGCTCTTTGTCGTCATGTTCCAGCCCCGCTTGTTACCGATACGGCGTATTTCTATCTTTCCCTTGTTATGATGATTCTGGGTACACAGATGTTTCTCGCTGGATTTGTTGGAGAAATGATTTCGCGAAATTCAACGATGAGGAACGATTACCAGATAGAGGAAACATTGGACTAAAATATTTTCCTCTGTTTCAACCGCATATCGCGGTGTCCCTTTTGCCTATACCGCTTTAACCTTAAAATACTCATGATTCTTGAAGCAGCAGGATAGTATCCGGTTTGCAGTTCCTATTCTGTATCCTTCGGAACGGAAAAATATTTTTCCGTTTTTATCAATAATGAAGATTAACGGCGGATTGTCATCGTATTTTTGTTTTGTGTCGCTGAGAATTTTTTCCAAAAGTCCGTTGTTGTCGCTTGCTACGATTGTTTGTTTGGGAAGATTCCATTTCGCGGCGGAAAAACTTTCGGTCAGCTTTTCCTGAGGAATAATCATCATTATGTTTATATTTAGCTTTTCGTATAGCTTGCGCATTTCTTCTAATTCCTTGAGTACGTGTTTGGTAGGTTCGCGGTTTGGATCAATGAAACATAGTACTAACGGACTGTCTTTTGCCATGTCCACTATATTTAGGATTTTGCCATTGACTTCAATTTGTGTGTCATCGGAAATGAACCCATAGAATCCGTTGGGGCGATCTTCCAGAGGTCTGATTTTTATTTTGCGGATGGTTGTTTCATCTTGCTTGATATTGAAGAATTCAAGGTGTGAGAGAACTTCGCCATCGTTGTAGCGGTTGCCTGTGGATAGCATATAGTAGCCTTCTTCAAGGTCAAGTGTTATAGGAAATTCGGCAACGCGAGGATCATTTTCATAGTCAAAGGTTGTGAAGTCACCGTTTTCAAACTTGGCAAGTGTGTAGTGAGTCCAGTATTGTGGCTTTAAGTCCTTGTTGCCGTTGTATTTAATAACCAGTTTGCCAGTTTTCGCAGCAGGTTTTTCTTCATCAAGCGATACTATGTTCCAGTTGTCGTTTTCGTAAACGAAAATCTGGCGTGTTGCATTGTCGAGGTAAGCTGGAATGTTTACCGAACGGCAGGCTGCAACAAAGAAAATGTCGCGTGAACGGCTGTCGGCATGGCGCAGTTCAAAGACACCACGTGGCGAAATCGGGCAGTTGAAGTAGTTGCCTTCTTTGTCGGTTGGGATGTTTGTTTTTGTCCATTCCAGAATGTCGGAATAGGAGGGAGATGTGCCAAATATTCCATTTATTTTCTCGCGGAGGAATTGTCGCCACGGACGAATCATTTCCATTTCAATGCGTGCAGGAAGAATCCCTTTTGCAAACACGTCGGTTGGAAATTTGTTGTCGTATTCAACAATATGTTGGTTTAACGTTTCTGCTTCTATGTCGCGCAAATCTTTGTCCGACAGAGATTTCATAAAGTCATAAAGGAAAAGATTCTCATTTTTTTCGGAATGGGCGTTAAGGAATGAGATTATTTCCTTGTAGTTGCCTTCGCTTTTCTTTATGATTCCGCTAATTTGTTCTGCTGTAAGGTTTTCGTTTGTTATTTTGGCAATGTCATCATCAGACGGGAATGTTTTTAGATAGGCGTTACGTATTGAATCTTCAGTTGCTAGGCGCTTGTTGTTTTTGTCGGCTTCGTCGGGTGTAACGTTTGTTTTTACAGGTTTCCCTGTTGGCGGAATTATGTCAAAATCCTCTTCGTATTCGTTGCCGGCCTTGCGGTCTAATGTGAGGGTGATGATATTGGTTTTCCTTACATCTATCTTTGCGTAGTCGTAAATTCCGTCCTTGCTGGCCCATACAAGCAGGTCGCCAAATCCTGTGGTTAGGCTTGCGTTGCCATTCTTGTCGGTTTTGCCCGAGGCTATAGGGTAATATTCGGCGTAGTTGTATAGCTTGAATTGTACATCAGCATCAGCTACATCATGACCTGCTTCGTCAACAACGTGAGCTGTTATCTTCTTGGTATCGGTGTAGTTGGAAAGCATGTTTATCTTTGAGAACAGTTCGCCGCGATGGTTTATTTCCTCGTTGCCCTTGTATTTGCCAAAAGCATTCGAATGAACCATCATGCAACGTGTTGATGGGGAGGCAAACCAGCCCATGTTGAGTTTGGCATCGGGTTCGCAGGCGCCTAGGAAGTACCATTTGCCGTCAACCCACACTTCAACCCAAGCATGGTTGTCGTCGGTATGTGCCCAACGTGGTGTGTAGCATTGTCTTGCAGGAATTCCGACAGCCCTAAGTGCAGTTACAGTGAAAGTTGATTCTTCGCCGCATCGTCCAAATCCAGTGCGTATGCTTGCCAATGGTGCTGACGTACGTGCATCGGAAGCTCTGTAGCAAACCTTTTCATGGCACCAGTGGTTTACTTCCAATGCAGCATCGTACATTGACAAGTCCTTTATGCGGTCTTTTATATCGTTGAAAATGAACATTCTTGCTGTGTCAAGGTTTTCGTTGTTGACACGGTACACCAATACAAAATGACGGAAAATGTCTTCGGGAACGCTCTTGCCCCATGCAAAAAAGTCGCGTGCCTTGAATGCATACTGAACTTGTTTGAGGAAAAAGTCGCCGTTGTAGTCGGCAAGGTCGCTGTATGGCATGTAGGCGTACAGAAATTCAAGTGCTTCGCGTTCCTCGGTGCTGAGATTTTCGTCAATTACAGAAAAAAGCTCTTCGCTTCGTCCTGATGCAAGCTGTTTGCGAGCCTCAAAATCTGATTCTACTTGTGCGCGGTATGCATCGTCGGTAATGAAATGATTTTCAATTGGTTTTTGGCAAGCACTTATAGAAAATACTATTAAGGCTATGATTGTTGGTGCTAAAATTCGCTTCATGTCTTTTTTTAGATGCGAATTTATTTATAAAAATTGCCATATCCAAATATATTTAGGGATATGACAATTAAAAATGTGTTATTTCATTTGAGAAACAGCCTCTACTAATCTTTTAACTTCCTCTAAATCAGTCTCGCTATATCGGCTTGAATCTTCAATGTTTGTTTTCTGTGAATTCTCGACTATATGTTTGCACGAAGAGTGAATTTCGTTTACTCCGGCAGTTCTGATTATTTCCGTTGCATTTTTTGAATTTACACCGCTTCCTGCAAGTATTGCAATGCGTCCGGATGCTTGTTTTTGTATTTCGTGAAGGATATCAATTCCTTCGGGTGCGGTTTTGCGTTGTCCAGATGTTAGTATTCTGTCGCATCCGCATTCGATTATCAGTTCCAATGCTTTGCGCCAGTCGCGGCAACGGTCGAATGCACGATGGAATGTAACTTCCATTGGACGGGCAATCCTTACGATTTCAGCAGTCCGTTTGGTGTCAATATCAAGGTTTTCGTCAAGGAATCCTATCACAACGCCATGAGCACCAAGTTCGCGGCATATTAGGACATCGTTCTTTATGGTTTCGTATTCGGCATCGTTGTAGCAGAAGTCGCCTGGACGAGGTCTAATAAGCACCATTGTCTTGAGAGAAAGTTTTTCCACGCAATATTTTATTGTCGCATACGATGGTGTTGTCCCGCCCTCGTTTAGATTCTGGCAAAGTTCTATCCGGTCGGCGCCGCCTTTTTCGGCATTAATAGCCGATTGCACGGAGCTTGTACAAATCTCTATGGTCATGTTCGTTGTATTTTTGCAAGTCATAATTTTGTTTTGTAAGCAAAAAAAAGGCTGGCACTGCCAGCCTAATAAGTTAATGTTTTGAATATTAGTTCTTCTTTCCGATACCGAGCTTGTTAGCAGCGTCCTTGCCAGCGTTTACAGCATCCTTTGCGCCTTCAGCAGTTTTCTTAGCAAGTTTTTCAGAAGCAGCAATCATTCTCTGGTTCAAAGATTTGAAACGGGTAAGTTGAGCATCGTTATGGTCATCTTCCTTAATCTTTGACTTTGCAGCTTCAGCGTTTTCCTTTACTTCCTTAGCCTTGTCAATACCACCGTTTTCTGCATATTCTTCGTAGCTCTTTACGAATTTTTCATATTCGTCAAGATATTCGTCGAAGTTTACAACATTGCTATTGTTTTCAACAGCCTGTGTTGCTTCTGTAGTTTCTTCAACTTCAACAGCTTCAACTGCGGTTTCTTCAGTCTTTTCTTCTTCTACTGCTTCTGCTGGCTTGTCGTTGCAGGAAACAGCCATAAGTGCTACGAATAAAGCACTTGCCATAAATACTAATGTCCTTTTCATTTTATGAATAATTTAAAATTTTAACTACGCAAAAGTATTGCTTTTTTTGAAATGATGAATGTTTTTTTTCTTTTGTTTAAACAATTTTTTAACAGTATTAAATCTTTGATGTTCTATGTATTATGTCTTCGGCTATTCTTTTGTAAACACCATTTTCTCCAAGTTTTCCGTATAGTTCGGCATAATCGGTCTCAATAGCTGTGCGTTTTGCTCCACCTTTTATTATTAGTCCAAGTTCTTCGCTTGCATTCTGTGTGGTAAGGTCGTCCTGGATTAGTTCGCGTACGCTTGGTTTGTCGAGGATTAGGTTTACGAGTGAAATGTACTTGACTCCCGAAAAACGCGAAACTTGCCTTGCTATGAATACCGAAAAAGCGTCTGCCTTGTAGCATACGACCTGCGGAACGCCAAACAATGCCGCTTCGAGTGTTGCTGTACCAGAAGTTACTAGTCCTGCTTCGGCATGTGTAAGAATTTCGTAGGTGCTGTTGAAAAGAAGTTCCACATTTTCTGGCTTGGCGGTTAGAAATTGACCATAAAAATCCTTGTCTATTGCAGGTGCACCGGTGATTAGAAATTCGTATTGCGGGAATTTTTTTGCCGTTTTGAGCATAATTGGCAGCATGCGGCTGATTTCCTGTTTGCGGCTGCCTGCCATTGTCGCGATTATTGGCTTGTCGGGAAGGTTGTGCGTTTGGCGGAATTCGTCAAGGCTTTTGGCTTTGTACGATGCTACAACATCTACTAATGGGTGACCAAAGTATTCTACATCAATGCCATATTTTGCGTAAAAGGCTTTTTCAAACGGCAGTATGGTGTACATTCTGTCGGTGTTGTCGCGGACTTTATACACTCTGTTTGCTTTCCATGCCCAAACATTGGGTGAAATGAAATATAAAACCTTGAATCCTGATTTTTTTGCCCACTTGGCAATGCGAAAGTTGAATCCCGGATAATCGACAAGAACAAGTGCATCGGGTTTGAATGTGGAAATCTGCTGTTTTACAAGTTTTATGTTTGAAAATATGGTCGGCAGGTTCTTGGCAACCTCAACAAATCCCATGAAAGCCAAGTCTCTGATGTGCTTGTGAAGTTTGACGCCTTGGGCTGCCATCAGGTCACCGCCCCATCCCTCGATTGTGGCTTCGTGGTCGGTGTTTCTAATCTGCTCCACAAGAAACGAGCCGTGAAGGTCGCCAGATGCTTCGCCAGCTATTACGAAGTACCTCATTTTATGAATGTGAGAACTACGAATATAAGCGTGTAAATCACTAACGAATATACAAGCCCTTTGACGGCATACCAGTAGTCTATTTTCTTAAAAATGAAATAGGGGATAAGGTTTGCAAAAACGCAGAGGCTTGGCGGTAGTATTGACTTTATTTCTATCAGTCTGTTAATGAATTCAATGAGGCCGAATCCATACATGAAGAATTCGATTATCCAGTATATAAGGAACGCGATTATCGGCACGATTATTCCAATCAACAATCCGAATATCGGATTGTTGAACCTTTTTATCATATTAGGTCTTGCTTCCATATTATAAATTCCATTTTTTTAGTTTATCAATCATTTTGTATTCTGTGAAGTCGGCGCGTACAGGAACTATTGCTGCGTAGTTCTCGGCAAGTGCGTTCTCGTCGCAGTTGGGGTTTTCTGGTTCCATGTTCACCAAGTGTCCGTGCTGGAAATATGACTTGTTGCCATGAATATCAACGGTTTCTTCAAAGTCCTCGTACCAGTAGCTTTTTGTCTGCGAACATATTTTGAAGCCTTTGAATTCTTCTGGCGTTGTTACGGGGTAGTTTACGTTGAGGCTTACTTGGTCGGGCAGTCCCTGTTTGAGTACCTTTTCAATAAGTGCAGGAGCTGTTTTTTCTATTGTCTCAAAATCGGCATCGAGGTCATGTGTTACAATTGAAAGTCCAATCGATGGTATTCCGTAGAATGAAGCTTCAATTGCTGCACCCATTGTGCCTGAGTAAACTACGCTTATTGCCGAATTGGAACCGTGGTTTATTCCCGATAGCATGAGGTCGGGTTTGCGGGGTAATATTTTTGTAAGTGCACCCTTTACACAGTCAACTGGAGTTCCGAACAGAACGTATTTTTCAAGGTTCTTGCTGCTATGCCTTATTTCGTACCTTATAGGTGTGGTAAGTGATACCGAGTGTGATTTTCCCGATTGTGTTGTTGACGGTGCAACTACAACAATCTTGCCGTATGGTTGTGCGATGCGTATGAGAGAATCAAGACCTTTCGCCGATATGCCATCGTCGTTAGATATTAAGATAAGTCGTTCTTGCATAAGCGGTTCAGATGTTTTCTGTTTCGTTAGTAAAGTTTTGCAAAAATACTAAAATTTGGAATATCTAAGTACGTTTATTTTGTATTGGATCTGTTTAGTTCGCATTTCTCATTTTTTCCATGAATGCCACACCTATTCTTAGTTCGTTGTACGAAAAAATCCCATCTGCATCTGTGTAAAGCTGTGACAATCCGTTGTATTCTCCATGCGATTCCAAATAGTCCATAATTTCTGCGAAACGTTCTTTCCCGACAAGTTCTTCAGGCTGAATTTCGCCAGTTGTTATGAATTTTGCCAAATGCGAGAAGATTGTTGATTCGACAAGAGAACGTTCCTTTGCAATTTCTTCTACCGTCATTCCCTGCTTGAACATTTCAAAAGTTTTCTTGAAAGAATCGCCTTTTGCCATTTTTTCTGTTTTTTTCTTTGGAGAGGCAGCTTCTTCAAGTTCAGGCAATTCTGAGTCTTCCTCAATGCCATTGGCACGGCAATAATCGTTTATGATGTTCAAGATGTCGTTGCCATAGGCGGCTACCTTTTTCACACCAATTCCCTTTATTTTCCCGAGAGATTTTGCATTTCGTGGCAATTTTTCAATTATCTCAACAAGTGATTTCTGTGGAAGAACATAATAGATGGGCATTTCAAATTCATTTGAAACAGATTTACGCCAAGCGTTAAGAGCTGCAAACAGTTCCTTGTGTGTGCCTGGTACTGAATACGTTGAGCGTTGCTTGCGACTGAATGTCGGTGTAAACTTTTCTTCAGTGTCGGATATGATTCTAAGGTACATTTCTGTAGAAAATCCGTCAATAGTCTTTTCAAGGATGTTGCGTTTGCGGCAGTATTCCAGTTCCAATGCTTCGAGAGCGGACTTCATTTCCTCGTCGATTTCCTTGTTGTCGGATTCAAGCAGCATCTGAGAAAAAGGCTCGCCGATTATTTCGTTCAATTTCGCAAAGAAATATTCAGACGCCTTTGAAATCCTCTGCTGTAAAAACTCGTCGTCTTTCAGCTGCACATTTGGCGAAGCGGAAAACAATTTCCACATCTGTACAACAAATTTCTTGTTGACGCCAAAAACCTGTGCTTCAAATTGCTGGTCAATGTCAAGAAGTTTCTGCGAATATTCAGGGTTGAACCTGTTGAAATTTGACATATACACCTTACGGACTTCGGATAATTGCTTTTGCAATAGGTTGAAGTCAAAAATTTTGAGCAAAATGTCGCGTTGGTACGAAACAACATACGAATTGAGGCTATTTTCGTCGGGTTGCTTCTGTCGTGCATTGTTGCAGAAAGTTATTACTTCGGTGTCGGACTTTATTAGTTGTGGGGAAATTGCAGTTTTCAAGGTCAACCCTTCCAGCGACCGGCATCGGCTCAATGCCACATACACCTGTCCGAAGGCAAATGCCGCATGGACGTCAATAATAGCCTTGTCGAATGTAAGTCCTTGACTTTTATGCACTGTTATTGCCCAAGCGAGCCTTAGTGGATACTGAACAAATTCTCCGATTACATTCTGCTCAATCTCGTTAGTTTCGCTGTTGACCGAATATTGCACATTTTCCCATAGTTCCTGCTTGACTTCAATAGGGGACAAGTCGCCTTTGCAAAGCACCAAGATTTTCTGCCCGTCAATTTCGGTTATACGGCCAATTTTCCCATTGTAGAATAATTTTGCTGGTGAAGAATCGTTTCTTATGAACATGACCTGAGCTCCAACTTTCAGCGTTAATGTTTCGTCGGTTGGGTACATGTATGGCGGAAAATTGTCCTTAATGTCAGCGGTAAACTTGTACTCAGTACCATCAAGAGCATCCAGTTTTGAAACATTTATGGCGTTTGCATCATTGTTGTGGGTTGTAAGGCGGATGCTTTCGTCGTCATCTGTTTCCGAAACTCGGCTATTCAGCACTGCAAGCGATTCGCGGGTAAGTGTATTTGTTCGAATTTCGTTGAGAATTGACACAAAAACCTCGTCGCGTTGCCTGAAAATATGAGTAAGTTCAACTGTTACATAATCTACTTTCTTCAAGGCGTTGCTGTCAAAGAAATATGGCGAGCGATAAAACTTGCTGATAATTTTCCATTCGTCGTCTTTTACAACGGGTGTAAGCTGGTACAAATCGCCAATCATCAAAAGTTGCACGCCTCCGAACGGCAGCGAAGAACGACGGTAGCGCCTAAGCACACTGTCCACAGCATCAAGCAAATCGGAGCGCACCATGCTCACTTCGTCAATCACAAGCAGGTCGAGCGAACGCAGTACTTTTATTTTGTTTCCGTTGAGGCGATATTGTTCGCGTATTGGATTTCCTTCGCTGTCGTTGCTTGCAAATGCTAAGTCGGCACCTTCGGGAATGAAAGGCGAAAACGGAAGCTGGAACATAGAATGTATGGTAACGCCACCTGCATTGAGAGCAGCGACACCAGTAGGAGCAACCACCACCATACGTTTGCGCGTTATGCTAGGTAGGCTTTTCAAGAAAGTTGTCTTGCCTGTGCCAGCCTTGCCTGTAAGAAACACAGGTTTTCCTGTGAACTTTATCAGGTCGTGGGCTAACTTTATGTTTTTGTCAATGGTTTCCATATTTTCGGCTTTGCCTTTGCCTGCAAAAGTAATGTTTTTCATCGAATCACTTTTGATGTTAATTATTTTCTTGTTAAATTCTTTTTGAATATTATTACACATAAAAATTTTTGTTTATTTTTGCATCGTCTTGTGCCTAGGCCCGTGCATCTCGCTTAATTGTGCAAAAGGGTGGCTAATAGATAGGTCTGAGCGAGCGGATCTGAGAGGTGTTGTGAGGCAGCCTCTTTTTTTATTTTTCATTCCACACAATATTTAATTTTTCAACGTCACGACGACGCATAGAATGTACACTGGTTACTAACCAAAAATTTTGGTTTTTCTCAAAATGCAAATGTATTGCTGCCATGTGTCCCAGTTCTTCTCCAGGATCAACCACCAATACCAATGACATAGGAACATTTCCTACGGCTATACGATTGAAACTATTGGCAATGAAACGAATGTAATCAGCTGGCGTAAGTCCAAGATTAGCAAGTTCTACAGCAATCTCTTCCAAGTGCTTGTCATTGTGTTTCAAAGCATTCTCGATTGCCACCTTTATAGAGAAAACACCTTTTTCCAATCCGAACAATTGTTTTATTGTGGACATAGATGACCTTGGCAATTTGCCAACGTTCTCATATTTCTTCTCAATTTTTACTTTGTTCTTGCTTTGCTGTGCCATACCTATAAGTATTAAGATTGTTGTAAAAATCGGCAGCCGCCATACGGCGACCACCGAACATTTGTTACTGCTGGAGACTTTCTGGCTTGCTGAACAAAATAGAATCTGCAACAATCTCGTATGTTTGCTGTTCAATGCCATTCTTGTCGGTATAGCAGTTCTGTTTCAAACAGCCGTCAACTACGACCTCGTAACCCTTTGAGATTTTTGCTTTTACCATATCGGCAAGGTTCCCCCACGCAATTACACTATGCCACTGCGTTTCTTTTACTACTTTGTTGCTCCGTTTGAAAAAGTCGGAAGTCGCAACCGACAGCTTTGCCATTTTCATTCCGCTTGGAAATTCATAAAACTTAGGATTGCCACCAAGATTTCCAATTAATTGTACTCTGTTACGTAAGTTCATAACCATAAATTTTAGGATTAACACTCTGCTGTTTCTTTACTTTTCAAACCAGCTTTCCACTCACAAATTATTTCTTCGGCTACAACTTCGGTGATATACCTTCTGACATTGTTCTGGTCGTCGTAGCTGCGGCTAGCAAGCCTTCCCATTACTACTACATGCGAACCTTTTGTACAATTTTCAGCCACGTAATCGGCTTTTGAATTCCAAGCCACAACATTGTGCCATTCGGTTTTATCCACCTGCTTGCCGTTCTCAAAATAATTTTCGGTAGTAGCGAGCGAAAATCTCGCCACCTTACCGTTTCTAGTCTCTGTTACTTTCGGGTCGATTCCTAGATTGCCGACCAATCTTACAAAATTTCTTGTGTCCATTTTCTTTAAATTTTTGTCAGTTAATAATTTATTACTACTTTTGCATCGCCTTTGAGATTTGGCACCACCCCCGCTAATGCGGTGCGGACCCTTACGTAGGGAGGAAACGGCCGGTCTTTCAAGGCTTTTTGTTCCCTATTATTCTGTCTTTTCCTTTAACAACGATTCGCAAATAACCTCATTTGCAACTACTTCCGTTATGTGCCGCTTTACATTGTTCGCGTCCTCATAGCTCCGTGAAGTCAACCTGCCAACTATGGAAACTTGCGTTCCCTTCGTGCATCGTTCCGACACCTTGTCGGCATTTGCGCCCCACGCAACAACATTGTGCCACTCTGTTCGGCTTGTCTGCTTGCCGTTCTCAAAATAATTCTCGGAAGTTGCCAATGAAAACCTTGCAACCTTTCCTCCTCTTGTCTTGTTTACCTTTGGGTCGGCTCCCATATTGCCGGCCAACATTACAAAATTTCTAATTTCCATGTCTTTAAATTTTTGTCAGTTAATAATTTATTACTACTTTTGCACCGTCTTTCAGATTTAGCAGTCAGTACCTATCGTATTGAGGATTTCCTAAAAGCAGGCTGGTCTGGAGGATTTTTTTATACACCTCTATCACTATAAAAACTTTTAAGCAGAGATGTCCCTTTATCTTTACTTATTTTTACCACAGTACGATATAAGACACCATTATCTTCATATTGCTTTCTATAGACAGTATAAACTCCACTTATATAAGATTCTCCATACTTAACAATATCGCATAGATTCAAAATCTCAGTAGCAGTTACATTCCCAACCTCTGTTTTATAATGGCTCAACAATATATGCTGGCTACCAGTACTAGGGTCGTACGAAACAATTTTCAAACGCACCTTATTTCCTAAGTAATCTGTAATATTAACAAAAGTCGATGCACCACCTTTTTTGCAAAACGCATTGAAAATCTTTCTCTGCTCCTCGGTTAGTTCCCTGCCGCCAACCTCCGCACGGAACTGCGCTATCCTATCATCAATGAGTGCCATAATACCATTATTTTCCTATTATATACTGCGGAAGCGGTTCTCCATTGCTGTCAACTTTGCCTTTGACTTTTTCGGAATTTTCTTTTGCCAGATCAAAAAAATCCAATAGTTTTGTGTCAACCTTTCGGTTGAAAACCAACCTCGCTTGTGCTGGTGTTGAAGCATTTTCTTCCAAAGGGAACCATTGAAGGTCACTCTCGTCCGAGTAGTTATCGGTAGCGACAAACCTATATGGTTCATAAAGAGCAATATTGGTCACAAAAAATGAATGTGTGCCGCATTGCTCTTTTTGTTTAGCCACTGTGAAGTTAACGAAGTAGATGCTTTCTCCAACTTTTGCCTTTCCTATGTAATTTCTGTACTCAATTATGTTCGGGTGTGGCTTATGAATTGTTCCATCAGGTCTTATGATACCAGCCAACGAATCTGGACTTGAAAACAGAAATACAGATTTTTCCAAAACAATGTCCAATTGTGGTACAAGAACTGCAAAAAGTCCATTTTCCTTGTAAGTTTTCTTAAATGCAGAACGAAAGAATACAATTGTTTCATCATCCTTCTTTACATCAGGCAACATCTTAAAAATTTGGAAAAGGGTATCTTTTGAATAGTTCATGATTTTAATTTCTACAGGAGAAAGATTCCATATTGCTTCTGCTCGTGCTACGATTTCCCAGTCGCCAAAGTTCTTCTTGAACTCTGCAGACCTAACAATTCGCCACTGCTCGTCGCTAAGGTTTGATATTTTCCCGTTGGGTGCTAGCATTTCCGACTTTCTATTACATCTTTAACCTATGCAATATTCATTTCCACTTTTGCTTCTGCACGTTTTAGTTTTCTTACCATGATGCTGTCGGCGACAATTTCCGAGATTTTGCGCTCATTGCCATTGCGGTCGGTAAATGTGCTGCTTACTATGCTGCCCATTACAATCACTTCGCTGCCGGTTGAAACATCACGGCTTTGGAGAACTTCGGCAAGCCTATTCCATGCTGTAACACTATGCCATTGCGTGTCACGCACATATTTACCTTCTTTCTTATAAACATCGGTAGTTGCGAGCGAGAAGCGTGCGAGTTTCCTACCATTTTCAAATTCCCTAATCTGCGGTTCCGAACCCAGATTGCCAATTAGCTGTACGCGATTTCTTAAATTCATAATAGTAAAATTTTAATCGTTAAACATTTTTGTTCGGACTTCGTTGTGAAATCCGCTGCAAAAGTCGGATGATTCGAAAACCTGAGTCGGTTTTTAAGCGTTTACTTTCGTTTATTAGTCGTTTCCTGTCGTTTATACACGGATATGTATTTGGTATTTAGGATTTTTGATGCAGTTGTGTTTGTGTGTAAATATTATTGATGTTGCGTATTTCGTTAATGGCTTATTTGATGCCTATTTTCTTTGAGTTTTGCTTGCCGAGTTGCAAGTCTTTCATTGTCAAACACGTTGCTGCTGTTAATTACTTTTTGAAAAAAACAGCGGCAAAAACACCTCTTGCTAAATATAAACATACTAATTTCGTAACCTGTATTTAAAAATTTGCAAGATGGTTAATTTCACGCATTTACACGTTCACTCGCATTATTCTGTACTTGATGGAATGTCGAAGGTTCCAGACTTGGTACACAAGGCTATGAAAAATGGTATGATGGCACTTGCTCTTACCGATCATGGCAATATGTACGGTATAAAGGACTTTATGGATACTGTCAAGGAGGTAAATGGAAAAGATCTTGCAAAAATCAAGGAGCATAGCAAAATACTTGAGGATAAAAGTGCTTCCGAAGAGGATAAGGCTAATGCTGAAAACGAGATTGCTGAGATTAAAAAGCAGATGTTCAAGCCAATAATAGGAATTGAGGCATATTGCGCAAGACGTACCCTGCACGACAAGGACAAGGACTACCGCGAGCCGTCGCCAGAAACGGGAAAAATGAAAATCGTGGATAACAGCGGCTACCATTTGATTTTATTAGCAAAAAATAAGAAAGGATACCAGAATCTGTGCAAATTGTCATCCATAGCTTTTGTTGAAGGTTACTACGGCTCTCCACGAATCGACAAGAACGTGCTTGAAAAATACCATGAAGGAATAATCGCCAGTTCGGCTTGTCTCGGCGGTGAAATTCCGCAGTTGATTATGGCTAATAAGCTGGATAAGGCTGAAGAGTCTATTCTTTGGTTTAAACGTGTTTTTGGAGATGACTATTATATTGAATTACAACGCCATAAGACCGATAAGCCGGGCGGTGCTCGCGATACCTATGAAAAGCAGGTTGTTGTCAACAAGGTTCTTGTTGAGTTGGCACGTAAGCACGACATAAAGATTATAGCCACAAACGATGTCCATTTTGTAGAGGAGGAACATGGAGAAGCCCATGAAAGGCTAATCTGCCTTAGTACCCAGACTGAACTCAATTCTCCCAATCGCAATATGGCTTACACCAAGCAGGAATGGCTGAAGTCGCCCGAAGAAATGGAAGCTATATTTTCTGATTTGCCCGAAGCTTTGGAAAATACTATGGAAATTGCTGACAAGGTGGATTTTTACGACATTGATTCAGGACCTATCATGCCGGCGTTTCCAATCCCAAAAGACTTTGGAACTGAAGAAGAATACAGACAGAAATATACTCACGAAGACCTTTTCAAAGAGTTTACATACGATGAAAATGGCAATGAGGTAATGTCGCGGTCGGATGCGGAAAAGAAAATTAAGAATATTGGTGGTTACGATAAGCTATATCGTATAAAGCTGGAAGCCGATTACCTTGCAAAACTTGCTTGGGATGGTGCGCGCAAACGTTATGGCGAAAATCTTACGCAGGAACAAATAGACCGTATAAAGTTCGAACTTCATATAATGAAGACTATGGGTTTCCCAGGCTACTTCCTTATTGTTCAGGATTATATACGTGGAGCAAGAGAGGAACTCGGTGTATGGGTGGGACCGGGACGTGGTTCGGCGGCAGGTTCGGTAGTTGCTTATTGCCTGCACATTACCGACCTCGACCCGTTGAAGTACGACTTGCTGTTCGAGCGTTTCCTAAACCCCGACCGTATATCATTGCCCGATATTGATGTTGACTTTGACGATGCAGGTAGAGGAAAGGTGCTTGACTGGGTAACACAGAAATATGGAGAGGAAAAGGTTGCACACATTATAACATACGGAACTATGGCAACGAAGTCGGCAATAGCTGATGTTGGTCGTGTTCAAGGGATTCCTCTTTCTCGTGTGGCGGAAATAAAGTCTCTCATCCCCGATAAGTTTGATGAAAAATTGAAGGACGAAAAGGGCAAAACACCAAAGGTAAATATTTCTAACTGCATAAAGTATGTTCCTGAAATCAAGAGCATAGTTGAAGGTGATAACCCTAACGAGGCTTCGCTGATAGAATATGCCGAAGAACTTGAAGGTACTATTCGTCAGGTGGGAATACACGCCTGCGGTTTCATTATCGGTGCCGACGATTTGACCAAATTTGCACCTATAAGCACTATTGAGGACAAGGAGGCGAAACGTCGTTTGCCTGTAACCCAGTACGATGGACATGTAATTGAAAGTGTTGGGCTTATAAAGATGGACTTCCTTGGGCTTATCACTCTGTCGATAATGAAGGAGGCTATTGCCAACATAAAGCAGACAAGGGGTATTGACCTTGATATCAACAGCATACCAATTGACGATGTTGATACTTACAAGATTTATTGCGCGGGAAAGACAATCGGCATTTTCCAGTTTGAATCTGCTGGTATGCAGAAATATTTGCACGAACTTCAGCCTTCAGTCTTCGAGGACTTGATAGCAATGAACGCTCTATATCGTCCGGGACCTATGGCTTATATTCCGCAGTTTATTGCCCGCAAGCACGGCAAGGAGCCTATTACATACGACATTCCAGTGATGGATAAGTACTTGAAGGATACTTACGGAATCACAGTTTATCAGGAGCAGGTAATGCTTTTGTCGCGACTGTTGGCCAACTTTACGCGAGGCGAAAGTGATGCTCTTCGTAAGGCTATGGGTAAGAAAAAGAAGGATATAGTTGACAAGATGAAGCCAAAATTTATTGAAGGCGGTGTGAAAAATGGCCACGATCCCAAAATCTTGGAAAAGATTTGGGGTGACTGGGAAAGTTTCGCTTCATACGCATTCAACAAGTCGCATGCTGCTTGCTACGCATGGGTTTCGTATCAGACAGCTTACCTCAAGGCTCATTATCCGGCTGAATTTATGGCTGCCAACCTTACGCTCAACAAGGACGATATAACTCAGGTAACAAAGTTGGTAAATGAGTGTAAGTCCATGAAGATAAAAGTTTTGCCGCCAGATGTTAACGAAAGCGGACTCAACTTTACAGTAACCAAGCGAGGCGATATCCGTTTCGGTCTTGGCGGTGTGAAGGGTGTTGGCGATGGAGCCGTTATTGCCATCATCAGTGAGAGAGAAAAGAATGGTCCGTACAAGGATATATTTGATTTTGTGTCGCGTGTAAATTTGCAATCGGTCAACAAAAAGACGATTGAGGCTATGACTTTTGGTGGTGCGTTTGATAGTTTTGATACGCCTAGCAACCCGAATGCATCATCGCGTGACCAGATTACAAATGAAGGTTCGGGAAGCGTAGAGCCTTTTATCGACACGCTAATCAAGTTCGGACGTATGGTTCAACTTCGGAAAAGTGAGAATGCAATGTCGCTTTTCTGTTCAACCCCGTCGTTCTCGGTTTCTTATCCTAATTTGCCGCCGAGGATGGAAAAGATGATATATATGCCCAAGTTGCTCAGCGACGAGAAATCGGTGCTGGGAATTTATCTTTCGGCACATCCACTCGACAGGTTCAAGTTCTTTATCGAACACACCAAGATAACCCCGCTAGAAGAGGCTTCGAAACTTATTCTGGAGAGTAAGGTAACGCCTAAGATGACGGTTGTCGGCTACGTAACGAAAAGTACTGAACGTACTGCAAAAACTGGCAATTTGTTTGGCGAATTTTCGATTATTGACTACAACGGCAGTCTTGACTTCAAGTTGTTCAAGGAAAATTATACAAATGCCAAGCCTAGTTTGGATGTCGGATATTCAGTCATTATGGATATAGAAATCAAGGAGATGAAGTTTGGCAGCAAAAGTTCTGGCTCTGAACAGCGTGTGATAAGGGTAAATTACAGCAACATAAGGATGCTTCAGAACGTAAAGGTGAAGTCGGTCAATATATACATGGATACTATGGAAATAACTACCGAATTCCGAACTTCTTTCTTCAAAATGCTTGATTCGTGCAAGGGTGAAACTACCATATACTTAACGCTTATGGACAAGAATAGCAGTCAGGGCATCAGAATGGTTTCACGTTCGAAGATGATAGATGTTAATACCGAAGATTTCCAGAATTTTATAAGGGACAATTCAAATGTTGTAAAAAAAGTGGTTATCTCTCAATAGCATACAAAAAATAATTGTATATTTGCGGAAATTTATAAAACTGGTAATTTATGAGAAGACTTATCGTGCTAATGATCATACTGTTGCCAATGGCAGTATTTTCTCAGAAGGTTGTTAATGGTTTCGGGCTGGAAGTATTTCTAGGAAAGACCTATACATCGACGCAAAACCTTAATTTCTATTTCAATGGAGAACGTTACCAAGCAAGTATGTCCGGTCAATCGGATGTTTTTGGCGGAAGTGCATATTTCCCGTTTGATATGGGAATCAGAAGGCATAGGTTCATTGTTGCTATTGGCTTGGAATACAGGACTGCCAAGGTTAACATTGAAACTGGTAACAAGCAAGTTATTTACAATGGATATGTAAGGGAAGGGCTGGCTTTGAAATCAACAACATATTCGCCTTTGGTTCAGCTGCTTTACAGACCTCATTTTTATCTTGGCAGGTTGCACATGTCGTTCTCTGTTGGTGCAAATGTAAAGTATGCGGTAGTTAACACCTTTGAAATGTGCGACAAGGACAATGAAACTATACTTCCATACGACAAGACCATTGCGTTTGGAGAGGATGGCTACATTGATTTGGCTGGCAACGTAGCTGCTGAACGTATGCGCGACCTCAGATTCCATGTTGACCCGCGCGTGGGATTTGATTTCTACATCGGAAATTCGTTTATGATTTCACTTTTTGCAGTTGTACCCGATGTTAGCACCGTATTGCAAACCAAGTCGGTTAAATTTGAATATGGGGCAGGGGTTACCTACCTTATCAGGACAAACAAGATAACAGAAGCTAAGATTTTACAACAGTACAAAAAATAACAGCCATGAAGAATTTATTTTTAACATCAATATTTTCAATTCTTTGCATTGCATCATTGCTCAATGCACAAGAAGTAGTTCCAGTTATACAGTCCGGTCATTCGGGAAGCATAATCTATGTTGAGTGGGACAATACAGGCCGTTACATTGCAAGTGCCGACGACAACAACGAAATCATTATCTACGACATTGTTGCAGGTAAGGTTTTCTATCGTACAAAGTTCCCTGGAACAAGGCTTATTTCGGGAATAAAGTTCGAGGACGATGGAAAGTTGTATGCAAGCAATATTGATAATGCGATTTGCTTCGATCCTAACACCTTGCAGACTTCGGAAGCTCCGCACGGTGTGCCGCCAAAGAAGATGTCTCCTAATTTCAAGATTAGAAATTCGTCCTTGAAGAAAAACGATGGCGGAACTCTCTTCAACCGTAATGCATACACGAAGTTTACATACGTTTCCGAATCCAACGACCACAAGTACATTATTGCTGGCGACGAGAACGGTGGCATATATTTCTGCAATGGACTTATGAACTTGCAACATTTTGTAAATGTCCACAGCTTGCCAATCAATGATATTACCTTCTCGAAGGATGGCAATATGGTTGCTATTGCATCGGCCGACCGTTCGGTTAGTATCTGGCGCTTGCCCGAATATGTTATGGAAAAACGCTTTGTCCCAAGAAGTTTCAATATTTCGGCATTGGCATCAAGTCCTGACAGCAAGTCGTTTGTTTTTGGCGATGAACTCGGTTATGCTTATAGGCTGACATTCACTATTGACAAACTTATATGTGATGCGGTTGATACCCACGACGGACAGGTAAACGACATTCAGGTGTCGGAAAACAGCAGTGTGGCGGTTACTGCAGGCAGCGACAATTCGGCTGCCGTTGTCGATTTCGACAACAAGAAGGTCTTGCAGAAATTCAAGGCTCAAAGCAGCAGTGGCAAGGTTAAGCAAGTATTTGACATCAAGGCTATTCAGGAACAGGCTATGAAGGGCAACGATGCAAAGGATAACATCTACGATGAAAATGTGTATTCGGTAGCTGTTAGCGGCGATGGAAAGTACATTGTCTTCTCGGCTGGAAAATGGGGACTTGCAGACCCGTTGCTTAAATTTGCAAACATTTCGTCTCTCAATATTCTTGGTGCCAAGGATGAACGCGTTGCAAAGAAGGGTGTTGCTGCTGGTATGGCTGTTCCAAATAATGTACATATTTACAAGCAGATGTGCTTCGATACGCTTGGCAATTTGTACGGAATTGGCGACAGCGACCGTAAAATATATAGGTATAAGCCGACATTTACTGGTTTCGGTGCAGGTCTTGAATGTGAAATGGCTGCAATGACAGAGGCTTCACACTTTGACAATAAGTTGATTCTCCGCCAGAAGGATGAACCGACAATGAATGACTACTATCTTATAAAAATTGACCCGTCTAATGGTGATGTTTACAAGTGCAAAGGCTACGAAATTGAAAGGATTGGCAAGGACGGCAAGAATGTAACCTACAAGGGACAATACGGTTATATAAGCGACTTTACCGTAATGAAAGGTCAGCAGTACCTGATTGCAGCGGCAAAGGATGCTTCCCTTAACATCTACGACATACAGTCGGGAAAGAAGTTGTTGAGCATTTATGTGGTTGATGGCGGAAAACTTATCTATGTAACTCCCGAACACTACTATATGGCTACCGGCGATGCAATTACTGGTCTTGGATATTACCACGAAGGAAAGATTTATCCGGCAGAGCAGTTTGATATAAAGTACAATCGTCCAGACCTTGTGCTTAAGTCGCTTGATGTGTTTGACAACGAAATCATTGAGGTTTACAAATCGGCATACAAGAAACGTATTCAGAGGCTTGGTTTTACCGAAAGCATGTTAAATGGCGAAATGGAGCTTCCCGAAATAAAGATTATGAATTCCAGTGACATCAAGCTTACCACAACGAGGTCGTCTTTGGATGTGAAACTTTCGCTTAAGGATGCCAACTACAATCTTAATAGGCTCAATATTTATGTGAACGATGTTCCTTTGTTTGGCACTAACGGCAAGGACTTGAGCGACAGATATTCAAGGGAAACTATTGTGAATGTGGAAATTCCGCTGTCGAGTGGAAGAAATACGATACAGTTCTCCTGCGTTAACGAAAAAGGTATGGAATCGCTCAAGGAAGAAATCGAAATCTACTACGACAACCAGAACAAGAAGCAAAAACCTACGCTATACTTAATCTCGTTGGCAGTTGCTAATTACGAACAGTCGGAATACAACCTGCGCTACACCATCAACGATGGACGCGGATTTGTAAAATTGTTCAGCGAACATGCCGACAATTTCGACCATGTAGTTGTTGATTCGTTGTACAACAGCAACTGTACAAAGGCAAACTTCCTCGCTCTGAAGGAAAAGCTGATGAAATCGAATGTTGACGACTATGTATATGTACATATCGCAGGTCACGGTCTGTTAGACGACGATTTGAACTGGTACTTCGCAACCCAGAACATCGACTTCTTCGACCCGTCTGTCAACGGCTTGAAGTACGAAGACATTGAAGGTCTGCTTGATGGTATTCCTGCCCGTAACAAGATGCTCCTTATGGATGCCTGCCACTCTGGTGAAGTTGACAAGCAGGACGGCGTTGACATTGCCGAAAAAGCAGATGGCGATGATACCCGTGGTGCAGTAACAGTTAGCAAGCGTAAGAAAACCAAGAACAGCCTTGGCAACTCGTTTGAACTTATGCGTCTGCTCTTCAGCGACCTGAAGAAAGGTACCGGAACGGTTGTTATCTCGGCAGCATCGGGCGGCGGTTACGCTTTGGAAAACGAATCCATCGAAAATGGTATTTTCACCTACTGCCTGATGGACGCTTTCAAGAAGAACAAGGCCGACAAGAACAAGGACAAGTCCATTTCGGTATCGGAACTGCGAAACTTCATATTCGACGGAGTAAGCAAGATGAGTGAAGGAAAACAGCAACCGACCTCGCGCCGCGAAAACCTGCAGAACGATTTCAATGTTAAATAATTATAAGGGGGCTGCAAAAGCAGCCCTTTATTTTATATAGCTATATAATATGAGAAAAATATCTTTGGTTATTACCATCCTGCTATCATTTGCTTGTACAACTTTTGCGCAAAAAAATGCAAAAAATATCCTGCAGAAGGCTGATACGGCAAACCTTTACGGCAATTATTACTTTGCCGCAGGAAATTACGAAGACGCATTAACATATTACATAAATGCAGCCGAACTGGCTCTGAAGGTTGACGATGGCGTAAACCTGCAATATGCAAATGCCGTAAATGGCTTTTCATGCATATTCCTTTTGGCAAACGACTATAAGAATGCATTGAAATATGGTGAACAAGCATTGTTAATCAGGCGGGAACTACTTGGAGAAAGCCATCCAGATTACGCGACATCCCTTTATAACCTCGGAGTTATTTACTACGAGATGGAAGACTACAAGAATGCCATGGAGAATTCACTTGAGGCTCTGAACGTCAGGAAAAAATTTATGAAAGAAGATAATCCTGATTATTTGCTGACGATGGGATATGTTGCCGCTTCATATTTTGCCATGAGCGACTACCAAAATGCAGTAAAATATTATCTTCAGATGTTGGAAATAAAGAAGAAGGTGTCTGGAGAAAACAATGCTGATTATGCAACATATTTAAACAATATCGGTATCACATACTCTGAAATGGGAGACCACCAGAACGCATTGAAATATTTCCTCCCTGCTCTTGAAATTCAACAGAAAACCATAGGCAAAACTCATCCCAACTATTTGTCAACATTGGAACAAACGGCAAATTCATATTATAGAATGGAAGACTATCCCAATGCATACAAATACTATCTTCAGGCTATCGAAATAGAATTAAAGACACAAGGAGAGTCTCATCCTGATTATTTGTCATGTACAATGTATGCTGGGCTTGCTTCCTATAAAATGAGCGACTACAAAAATGCCTTGAAGTATTCTCTTTTGAATTTGGAATCTAGAAGAAAAGTACAGGGAGAAAACAGTCAAGACTATTTATTGTCACTGGAAAATATCGCCAATATTTATTATAACATGAATGACTACCAAAACACATTGAAATACCTGTTGTTAGAAAAGCAAAACGCATTAAAAGTATATGGCGAGGACAATGAGAACTACCTAAATATGCTTTCAAGTCTAGGTACTGTGTATATAGATTTGGGCGACTACAAGAATGCAATGAAATACATCACTATGGCAATGGAGAAAAGAAAAAAGATATATGGAGAAAATCACTATCATTATGCCAACTCGCTAAGCAACTTAAGTTCATTGTACTATAAGATGGGCGACTATAAGAATGCGTTCAAATATATAACTCAAGCCACCGAAATTCGTCTTGCCACATTGAAAGAAAACGACCCAGAATATGCATTGACACTCAGCAACCTAGGTTCTGTTTGCCAAGACTTGGGATACTATAGCGATGCAATGGAATTCCATCAGTTGGCCCTGGAAATAAAAAAGAAATATAGGGGCGAAAATGCGGATTATGCAATCTCACTGAACAATATAGCAGAATTGAGTTCGGCTATGGGTGACCACGAAAAAGCGCAGAAATATTATAAGGAATCGCTGGAAATAACAGGCAAAACCATTGGTTCAGAAACACCCGGTTACGCGCTGAGATTAAACAACTTAGGCGTTGAGACTTCCAAATTGGGCGACAACCAGAAAGCAATGGAATACATCACACAGGCAGCCAAAATATACAAAAATACTCTTGGTGAAAACAATCCAAGCTATGCAAGCAGTCTGAACGACATCAGCTACTTGTACGCCGAAATGGGAGACTATGCCAATGCCATCAAGACCAAGGAAAAAGTAATCAACATAAATAAAGACAATCTTATACGGAACTTCTCGTTTATGACATCCGAGGAACGTGAAAAATATTGGAAAGCCAACAACAATTGCTATTCCCAATGCATTTCCAACTCCTTCCACAGTTCATCCGATGCGCTTGGGGCAAAGATTTCGTACGATGCCGAACTCACAACCAAAGGTCTTTTGCTCGCCTCGGAAATAAGTATGACCAACATCATAATGGAAAGCGGTGACAAGAACCTTATTGCCGACTATGAGAAAATGAAATCCCTGCACCAGCAAATGAACAAGGAACTTGACAAGCCGATTTCCGAACGTATGTACAACTGTGACTCACTAGCCAACGAAATCCAGAAAATTGAAAGGCGCGTCTTGGAAAGAAGCACTGACTTCGGCGATGTAACCCATTTCATAAAAATCGACTGGAAAGAAGTACAGAAGTCAATGAAACCTAACGATGTGGCAATAGAGTTTACAAATGTTACCGAAGCAGGTACAACAAACTATGCTGCTATTGTCCTTACAAAGAACATGGAAGCTCCAGTATTTGTACCGTTGTTTGAAAAAGAGGAAATGAACAAACTCCTCCATGGCGTTGCTTCTACGAAAACACAGGCTCCCAGCGACGACAACGACCGAGGCGCGGCATCGCTTTCTGCAAAAAAACTTGGAATCTACGAATCTACTGGACTTTAC
>JAGCNN010000152.1 GCA_017645925.1 Bacteroidales bacterium | reverse complement strand
GTGATGCTCTGGCTTCTGTTGCTATCGGCAATGGTGTTACAAATATTGGTTATAAAGCATTTCAAGGTTGCAGCGGATTAACTTCTATTACAATCCCCAATTCTGTTACTAGCATTGGCAATATTGCTTTTAGTGATTGCTGTGGACTTACATCGGTTGCTATCGGCAATGGTGTTACAAATATTGGTTATAAAGCATTTCAAGGTTGCAGCGGATTAACTTCTATTACAATCCCAGATTCTATAACCTTTATTGGAGAAGGGGCTTTTAGTGCTTGTATTAGACTAACTACCGTCAATTTCAATGCCACAAACTGCGCACATTGTATAATAGGAAATATCTATTTATCTACGAGTGTATTCCATTGTTGCACTTCGCTGACTACAATAAATATAGGCGAGAATGTGACAAATATTCCTAAATATGCTTTTTACAAATGTAACAAACTGACAACAATAACAATCCCTAATTCAGTTACGAGTATTGGTGATTATGCATTTTATGGTTGCAGTGGTCTTACATCGGTTACAATAGGCAATGGTGTTACAAACATTGGTGAAGGTGCATTTTCTGGTTGTAGCGGACTGACTTCTGTTACAATTCCCAATTCTGTTACAAATATTGGCAATGATGTATTTCGCGGTTGCACAGGACTTATATCGGTTACAATCGGCAATGCTGTGACTAACATTGGCAAGGAGACATTTTATAATTGCAGTGGACTGACATCGGCTACAATCGGCAATTCGGTTACAAGCATTGGTGATAGGGCATTTTATGAATGTAGCGGGCTTATATCGGTAACAATTCCCAATTCGGTTACAAGCATTGGAAATTACGCATTTTACTATTGTCGTGGACTTACATCGGTTACAATACCCGATTCTGTTACGGCCATTGGTAAAGAAGCATTTTCTGGATGCAGCGGACTTACCTCAATAAATATTCCCTATTCCGTGACGGAAATTGGTGAAAGAGCTTTTTCTGGTTGTAGCGGACTGACTTCTGTTACAATTCCCAATTCTGTTACAAGTATTGGCAATGATGCATTTCGCGGTTGTAGTGGGCTGACAAGTCCTGTATTCAATGTGAACTATTTCGCTTATTTTCCTTGTGGTTATGCTACAGTATACACAATCCCTAATGGAATCCAGCAAATAGTAGGTGGGGGATTTTCTGGATGTGGTGGATTGACCTCGGTAACAATACCAGATTCTGTCACAATCATTGGCAAAGAAGCATTCCTGAATTGTGATGCTTTGGCATCAATTGCAATCGGGAATTCTGTTTCAAGCATTGGTGACCGTGCATTTTCTGGTTGCAGTAGCCTGACAGAAATAACAATCCCAGATTCTGTTACGGAAATAGGCTGCGAAACATTTAAAGATTGTAGCGAACTGACATCAATAGCCATACCAGACTCGGTGTTAGAAATCAGTTCAGGATTATTTGATGGTTGTTTAAAAATTACAGAAATTACAATCGGAAAATCTGTTAGGCAGATTGCTATAAATGCATTTTCAGGTTGTTGCGGACTGACTACCGTCAATTTCAATGCAACAAACTGCACATATAAAGGAGGTAATGTTTATCTGCCAACTGATATTTTTCATGATTGCACTTCGCTGGCTACAATAAATATAGGAGAAAATGTGACAAATATTCCTGAATATGCTTTTTACAAATGTGGCAAACTGACAACAATTATAGTTCCCGATTCGGTAACTAGCATTGGTGATTATGCATTTTATGGTTGTAGCTGTATGACATCAGTAACAATTGGCAAATCGGTTACAAGTATTGGAAAATCTGCTTTTCTTGATTGCAGTGAACTGTCTAAGGTTAACTTCAATGCAACAAGCTGCGGGAATCAAGAAAATTATGAGGTATTTAAGAACTGCAAATCATTAACAATCTTGAATATTGGTAAAAATGTGACAACCATTCCTGATGTATTTAGGAATTGTTGCAAATTAACATCTGTTTCAATTCCCAATTCTGTTACGAACATAGGCAATAGAGCATTTTCTGGTTGTAGCGGATTGATATCGGTAACAATTCCAAATTCTGTTACGAGTATTGGCTATTATGCATTTTCTGGTTGCTGCGGATTGTCATCGGTTACAATTCCTGATTCAGTCACTAGCATTGGCGGAGGTGCATTTTCTGGTTGCAACAATCTTACTTCAATAACAATTCCCAATTCAGTCACGAGCATTTGCAATAACGCATTTTCTGGTTGCAGTGGGCTGACTGGAACACTAACAATCCCAGATTCTGTGACGGAAATTGGCGGGTATGCATTTGAAAGATGTAGCGGTCTTACATCAGTTACAATAGGCAATGGAGTTATGAGCATTGGAGAACGTGCATTTCGTGATTGTAGAGGACTGGCATCAGTTTCAATAGGCAATTCCGTTACAAGTATTGGAAAAGAGGCATTTAAAAATTGTAGTGGACTGACATCGATTACAATTCCAAATTCAGTTACCGACATTGGATACGGAGCATTTGAAGATTGCAGAGGTCTGACATCGGTTATTATCGGCAATTCTGTTACGACCATTGGTAAAGAAGCATTTTCTGGATGTAGCGGATTGTCCGGTTCTTTGGCAATTCCTGATTCTGTAACGAGCATTGGCGAACTAGCATTTTGCTATTGTCGTGGACTTACATTGGTTACAATTCCCAATTCTGTGACGAGCATTGGCAATGATGCATTTTATTCTGTTAGAAATATTGCATATAGTGGTGCGGACAAAAGAAGTCCATGGGGAGCATTGACTATCAACGGATTTGTTGATGGACATCTTGTGTATTCTGACAATGCAAAAACAAACCTGACAGGTTGCAGTTCTTTGGCAACAGAGATAACAATCCCTAATTCTGTTATTAATATTGACAAAAGAGCCTTTGTGGGTTGCCGTAGATTATCATCAATACTCATCCCTAATTCTGTTACCAAAGTAAGTGAATATGCTTTTGAGGATTGTACAAATTTGGCATCACTTACAATACCTCATTCTGTGACAGAAATTGGCAGGCATGCATTTGAAGGTTGCAGCAGTATATCATCAATTATTGTTGCCAAGGATAACCCTGTATATGATTCACGAGACAACTGTAATGCAATCATAGAAACTTCTAAAAATAAATTGGTATTAGGTTGTTCTAATACTATCATTCCTAATACAGTAATAGTAATAGGAAAGTATGCATTTAGAAGTTGTAAAGGATTAATAAATATTGCTGTTCCTAATTCAGTAATCGGGATTGGTTGTCAGGCTTTTGGATGGTGTGAAGAACTAATTTCGATAACCATTCCAGATTCAGTTAGAACAATTGGCGTTGATGCTTTCTGGGGATGCAGTAAATTGACTTCATTAACAATTCCCAAATCAGTAAAACGCATTGGTCGGGGGGCTTTTCTTGGATGCGATAGTTTGCCACAAGAAATAAAGGATGATTTGCTTAACCGTTTTGGTCCTGACATTTTTGATTATCATCACAATGATTACAACGATGAGAATGAAGACGATTGGAATTTCCCATATAACAAGTTCAATGCATTTGAAGATGCATTCGAGGGCAGTTCTGATGCGGAATGGAATGTGGATTAATAAGAATATAATTTCTACATAATAATGGAAGACATATTGAATCATTATCCAGACATAGTTTCATCGTTTGCAATACCTACAATATTGAGTGTAATTGCTATGATGATTCCTTTGTTGCTTTCGAATGGCATATTAATAAGCAACAAATATAAGTCACAGCATATAATACGATTATTTATGCGAGAAAGTGTTTCCATTGGTTTTGCAATAGTATTTTTTACGAGCATTATTGCTTTAATTTTGTGGTTGTTGCAGATTCCAAGATGTATAGACTTTGGATGCATGAATGTTTTTGTTGACAATTCGGCACTAATAATTTTGCTTATTTCTGCTATTTTGTTGCTAATAATGGCACTAGGAGTAATCGTGTTACTTTTTATTTATCTGAAACCTAAATTTTTATTCAATAAAATAAGCAAACGGTATAAAAGATGGCAAAGTAGATTCGAAAGAAATCATTCTAAAAGACTGCAAAAAAGAAAAGATTTCATGGAGGAAATTATTCTTGAAATGATGATATATTCAATAAGAGCAGAATTGCCATATATCTATGATAATTTTCTGATTTATTATTACGAAAACTGTCTCAGAAATGTCGGAAATGGTTTTTCTGAAGATAATTATCGAGTAATAGAGAAAGCTATATATGCCGTATGTAAGACACAAAAAGATAAATTTGTTGATTTTGAAATAAATACTTGGTTTTGGATTTTATTGAAAAAAAGGAATGATGAAAGAACTAGAAAATCAATATGGAAGAGTGTCCGCTATTGTATAGTCAGTAAAAATGATAGGTTTATAAAAAATTATCTTGAGGAAGCAAATTCTGTTAATGAATATAGCGAAGATTTTTGTATATTCAACTGCATGATTGGTGCGATGTTGCTGTATTCAAGGAATTATACTATGGTTAGGAAGTTATTGCACGAAGATTATGGCAATTTGACAGTACCGCAGAATTCTTGTGTAATGTCGCCGAATTCTTGTGTAATATCAATGTATGATAAAATATGCAAAATGGGGAAGGTTAAAATTGTCCAAAACTATCCTTTCCCAGATATTAACAATGATGGAAATGCGTTTGATGATATTGCTGATGATTATGGTGATTTAAATGTTGAATGGATTGACAATTTTTTTGCATTGCTATTTCTTAAAAATTTGGGATATAATAAATGTCAGATTCCCGCTTCCCCAAAATCATCAGGCATACTTGATAATTTACTGAAGAAAGTACTAGAATATAATAAAAATAAAGATTTATTGAAAAAATTAAATATTGCGATAGATATTAATGATTGTGACATTGAAAAAGAAACTGGTTATTTTGAACAAAAATTAGCGGCATATAAAAATTATATTCCATAGCAATTGTTTATTAGAAGAAAACAAAACTTTTGAAAATAAAGTGATATGCTTTTAGTGACGGGATGCCACTTTGAGAAAAGAATTTACACAACAGAGGAAACAATTCCACTCATCACTCCCTACATATCCTCCATCGACAGCAGTCTATATTCAATTTCGTAGCCGTCGAGATTCGGCTTCAGCACTTCCGACTTGGATGTTAAGCGTTTCTTAGTAGCATATTTTTCTTACTGCCGATTTAGCCATAGCGCAAAAAATCTGTATGAACTTTTTCCATAAAATGGAAATCATAAAATGGAAAAATAATTTGTACTGTTTAAAAGGCTAGCAATTAAAGGATTAAAAATCCTGATATTCATATAGTCTGGATTGTTGCTAATGCAACGAGCTAAAGGTTGCAAATCCAGACAACATTGAATTACAGCCTTGGGGCAGCGAGCTAAAGGTTCACAAAACCAGACAACATTGAGAGGAGGAAACGATTTATTGTAAAAGCAATATTTATTAATTTTTTCAGTGCGTTGAAGAAATTTGTACAAAATTATTCATTGCGTTGAAGATTTTAATTATTTTTGCATTGACAAAAAGAATGAATTATGATTGAAAGAAGATTGACAAATGTTATTTCAAGTTTGTTGACAAACCAAAAGGTTATGCTTGTATATGGAGCAAGACGAGTTGGTAAAACCGTATTAATCAGGCAGGTGTCGGAAAAGTATGCGGGAAAGACTTTGTTCCTGAACGGAGAAGATGCTTCTACGGAAGTAATGTTTCGGGAAAGAACAGCAGCGCATTATAGGCAATTGCTTAGCGGAGTTGACCTTTTAATAATTGATGAGGCACAAAATATTCCTGAAATTGGCAAAATATTGAAGCTGATAGTTGATGATGTTGAAAACATTCAGGTCATTGCATCTGGTTCTTCCTCATTTGATTTGCGAAATCAAACTGGCGAGCCATTGGTCGGAAGGTCATACACTTTCCACTTATCGCCATTGTCTGCTGAGGAATGGCTGACGCAAATTCCTGCCGCACAATTATATATGGATCTTGAAGAACGTCTTGTATATGGCAACTACCCTGAGCTTCTTTCTATTAAAAGTTTTGAGCAAAAGCAAATGTACTTAAGCGAGCTTGCGCAATCGTACCTGCTTAAAGATATTCTGACATTGGACGGCATAAAAAACTCAAGCAAAATGTATAATCTATTGCGCTTGGTTGCTTTTCAAATGGGGAGCGAAGTTTCGTATGACGAACTCGGCAAACATCTGTCGTTGAGCAGGAACACTGTGGAAAAATACCTTGATTTGCTAGCAAAAACTTTCGTAATCTATCGGCTTCCTGCGTATTCGCGTAATCCGCGCAAGGAGGTCAGTAAAGCTGGCAAATGGTATTTCTACGACAATGGCATTCGAAATGCTGTAATTGGAGATTTCCGTCCGCTTGCAATACGGCAGGATGTTGGGGCATTGTGGGAAAGTTATATGATATCGGAGCGTATGAAACTCAACGACAACAGACACGGCACTTCTATGTACTATTTCTGGCGAACATACAATGGACAGGAAATTGACTTGATAGAAGAGCGCAACGGAGAATTGAAGGCTTTTGAGTTCAAGTGGGGAGATAAAAAGCCGAAGTGTCCCAGTTCGTTCAAGGACAACTATCCCGATGTGCCATTTACATCAGTAAATAAATCCAACTTCATTGATTTTGTAACGAAATAATTACTAAATTTTTCATTGCATTGAATAAATTAGTACAAAAATCTTCAATCAGTTGAAGATTTTCATTATTTCGCATAGCTCACAAGTGTGATTACTTTGTGTACGAAAGATTATTGCTGGGGCTTTTTACGAGAATATCACTACATATCTTCCATCGACAGCAGCCTATATTCAATTTCGTAGCCGTCAAGATTCGGCTTAAGCACTTCCGACTTGGACATTAGTGTCTCACCATTCAGCTTTCGGGGATTGCGTTTCACTTCGGCAATAACGGCTTTTTTGTCCAAATCGCTTATTGCAACCAAATCTATTTCATTTACGCCTTTGCGGTCCCAAAATGCTCCAATGTTTGTCATGCGCTCCTGCTGGGCAATCTTGTCGCGGAAATACATTTCCAGAACGCGTCCGCTGTATTGCTCGTAATCCTTTTCTACAATCTCACGCAACAGGTCAAACCGTCCTTGTTCTATCAGCAACTGATTGGGATACACATACCTAAACCAAAAACGCAGGAAATTGTCGGAAATTGACCAGCGCGAGTTTCGGCTTCCGGGCTTGGCGAAAATCGGACGCACACGGCGGACAAGCATATATTCGTTTTCGAGGTTGTACAGATATGCGCCTGTGTTCTTGCCGATTATGGAGTCAATTTCGGGCTGAGTGTTCTTGCCTGATGCAATTAGCTGTAACACAGAGAAATATATGCCATAGTCCTTGCCGAATTCCGAAACAAGAATGTCGCGACCTTCGGTCAAGAATGGCGAGTCGGGCGAAATTACACGCCTCAGCATCTTGCGCCAGGTTACCGCCGCACTGTCCATCAGCACCGAAACATACTTGGCAACTCCGCCGGTCAGTAGATATAGGCAAAGCAGGTCTTCTGATGTGTATTTGCGATTGTAGTCGCCAAGTATTTCCTTTAATGTTGCCACTGAAAAAGGGTTTAGCACCAGCTTTGAAGTTTGTCGGGCAAAAAGTGGCTCCTGCCGTCCTTCGAATATGCGTATCATCATTGAGTAGATAGAGCCGCAGGCAATGAGGTTTATTCGAGATTTGTCCTTGTTTTTGTCCCAAATGTTGCGAATGTCACCGAAAATGGCTGGATTTACATTGTTTAATTCCTGAAATTCATCAATAATAAGTGTAAAAGGCACTTGTTCCGAATACTTCATCAGCATTTCGAAAACCTCAGCAAAACTCGATGCCGTTCCCATGAAGTTCACGCCAAGCTGTTTTGTAGCCTCTTGCTGAAAACTATAGGCGAGAAGTGCTTCGCTTTGCCTTGTGACGAAGAAGTACAAAGATTTACGTCCCTTTACCGACTCCAGAAGCAAACTTGTTTTTCCTATACGTCTTCTGCCAACCATCAATGTGAAGCAGGAAGTCTTTCTTGATTGCAACTGTGATGATTTTAGTAATTCTAATTCTTCTTTTCTGTCGTAGAACTTCATAATTATTAGCGTTTTATGTGACTTATAATTTAATAGTAATTAAGTTAATTTCCATTAAATTGTCGCAAAGATAACTCATTTTATTTGAACTGCAATGCGGATAGCTGAATTTTTATCACACATTTTTTATTTTTCTTTTTTGAATTAATTGTTTATCAATAAAATAATATTTAATTAACTTAATAGCCATTAAGTTAATGTGTATTAAATTAAAATGTGGTATTGCGTTGTGTGCAGAAAATTACGCAGTTGTGTCGGATTTTACCGCCTTGGGATAATATTGCTTTTTGGAAATAGCAAATATTTATCAAAAATAGTATTTACAAATAGCATTTTATTTAAAATATTGCTATATGTAAACAGCAAAATATAATCTAATTTGCTATTTAGAAATAGCAAATCGTAGTGCTAGCATTTTTGATTATCAATAAGTTTATTTGTTTATAACCCAATCCCCTGCACCAAATGTCTTTTCTCTATTTGTGCTAGGATAGACCGTTGCGGATGCGCCTACAGGAACTGTGATTTTCATTTCTGTTGCGGTTATTTCGATGCGAATGTCGCCAAATGGTGTCGGTTTGGTTGTCTTTACCCAACTGATACCGTCTGCGTTTTGCGGGTCGATGAAGAAATGCTTGTATCCGGGTTGCGACTCGTCGGGACGGATGCCCGCCAAAGCTTGGTAGAACCAAGTGCCGATGCCGTTGTAGCAGTTGTGTACGCGGCTGCGCTCGTGTCCCCACGATTCCCATGTTGCGGTTGCACCGTTGGCAATCATATATAGGTATCCGGGATAGTCGGGCTGACGCAAGATGGTAGCCATAAGGTCGGTTTGCTTGGTTTGGATTGCCCATTCGGTAAAAATCGGGAGACCGAATAGTCCGACGGCAATGTGCGACTTGTATTTTCCGTATGAATCGGCTAAAAGTTGCTTGGTAACTTCTTGTGCTACACTGTTTTCGGCTGCAATGCCAGTCAGCAGGGCGTAGGCGTTGTCGAATGGCGTTCCGTTGGCGTAGCTGTGAGTTTCGTGGTGGTAAAATTGCTTGTGGATGGCGGAATTCAGCCGTTTGCGCTTGTCGGTGAACTTTTGTGCATCGTCGGTGCGACCAAGCAGGTTTGCTATCTTTACCATATCGGCAAGGCATTCGCTGATGAAGCAGTTGTTGGCGTGTATTACCGACTCGCCGCCCATATCAATGCCTTCGGGGGCAAGCCAGTCGCCGAGGAACCACATCCGTTTCTTGGTATCGGGCCAAGGTTGGAGAAGTTCGTCCTTGCTGTGCTTCTCGACAAATCCGAGCCATAGTTTCATCTTTTCGTAAAGTTTGTCAACCATGCGGCGGTCGCCATAATTAAGATATGTCCGCCACGGAGCCTTGATTATGAATCCGCACCAGTACGGACCACCGCCAGTAGGAAACGATGGTGCCACATACGCAAGCGAGCCGTCATTGTCGATGGACTCGCCCCACGCCGTAAGCCAATTTAGGTAGGTCGGAAGCACATCATATATAGTCTGCAAGGTCATTGTGGAGGAATTGCCATCGCCACCGTAGCCCATCCGCTCAAGATGCGGACAATCGACCATATATCCGCAGAAAGTGAGGCATTGCAGAGTGTATTTTACAAGATCGTGAACGGCATTTAGTTTTTCGTCGGAACAGGAGAATGTTGCCGATTTGTCAACATCCAACGCGCTAATCTGCAAAGCTTTGATATCTTGCAATTCGGCATTGCTGATTTTTACATATCGGAATGCATGATGGTGAAATTTGTTGCAAAAACTTTCGCTTGACTTGCCGTTTGCAATGTAAATGTCGCTTTCGCCCTGACTTTCAAATTTTCCACCGATGGGAATGTAGTCGTTGTATTCCATTGTGACTTCCTCTCCTTTCTGCAACTGACCGAACGACACTTGTAACCAACCAGTTATCACGCGCCCGAAATCAATTAGCAACGAACCATCGTCTTGCTTTTCAACGGATTTTGGCTGTAGGCTGTCGATTATGCAGTTGCCTTCGAAAAGTTGTGGCGAGGTGCGCATTCCTTCGACATTGTAGGCCGTTGCCGGTTGCCATTGTGGTTGAAAATTTGCATCGAAGCGTTCCCCACCGAACTGCAAGGGCATCCAAGTTCCTGTGGAGCTGTATCCGCTTGGCGAGGCTTGCCACGAAGTATCGGTCTGGACGATGGTTTTGCTTGTGCCGCTTGAAATTTCGCAGATTTCGGCTTTTACAAGCGGTCCGTCGAATGGTACGCCGAAAATATTGTTGCGATACCAGCCTTGTCCGAGCCAGATTGTGATTTCGTTTTCGCCGTTGCGGAGGTATGGCGTGATGTCGTAGGTAACAATGAGCGAGTGCTTGTCGAGTTGGGAGACGGCAGGTTGCAAAATCTTGTCGCCGACTTTCGTGCCGTTTATGCGAAGTTCGTGGTATCCAAGTGAGTTAATGTGCGCAAGGACTTTTGTTTTGCCTTTCTGCAACTTAATGTTGAACCTTTTTGTGAGCATTGGTATCGATGCAAGTCCGTTGCCTTGTTTGCAACCGATGTATTGTCCGTTCATATTGCCGAGAATACCGACGCCAAAGCGTTCTATTTTGCTCCATCCCGAGCAAGTTTCGTTTTCGTCCCATGTGCGAACGCGCCAGTAGTAAAGTTGCCGTTCTTGCAAATGAGTGCCAGTGTATGCCACCATAATTTGTTCGTCCGACTCTACTCGCCCGCTTTTCCAGATGTCGGCATGGTCTTTTGCGAGAGCGATGCTGTCGGAAGCGATTTGTATTTCGTAAGCTTTTTGCTTTTGGTTGTTATGAGTGAGCGTGTTCTTCCAACTGAAATGCGGGGTAGTTGTTTCGATGCCTAGAGGCGACTGCAGTCCTTCGCAGCGCAGGTCGAAAACCTGTGCAAAAGAGGTTGTGGATAGAAGGCAGAGTGGTAATAATATGAGGAGAATGTGTTTCATCGTTTGAATGCCTGCGGCGTTTATAGGTTTCTATGTTTCACGTTTCTAAGTTTGGCTTACGCCGAGCTAAAGGTTAACTTCGTTGAGGGCTTCGCCGTTCACGTTTCTATGGCTTCGCCGTTTCTTGTTTCTTAGTTTATGGGCTTGAAGGCTCAAAGGCTCAAAGGCTTGAATACTGATGGCTTTTAGCCTTTTCTTCTTCTAGCCTTTTAGCCCATCCAATTAAATCGTCAATCTAAAATCGTAATTCGTAAATCCCTTTGCATCTTGTCAGCCCAATCGTCAATCTAAAATCGTCAATCGTAAATTCACTTTACTGCCTTTGGCGTCCAGCACTCAAAGAATCTAATCACCTTTTCCTTGTTGTAGCTTTTGCCTTCTTCGAGGAACCCAGAATCCTGGGTGTGGATTACCTTGCCGTTCTCGTCGAGCACAACAAACACTGGAAAGCCGAAACGGGCAGGATTTCCGAGCCTTTTCATCATCTTTGCGGCATTTTCTTTTTGCACTTCATCCGACTGGCGAGGATTGTAGTTGACATGGATATACACAAAATTATCATTGACCAACTTGTTGATAGTGCTGTCGTTGGTGATAAATTCTGCAAACCGCAGGCACCACGGACACCAGTTGCCGCCAACCTGACAAATTACGAATTTTCCTTCCGATTTTGCCTGTTTTACAGCCTTGTCAATTTGTTCCATCTGGTTGATGGTTTCGTCGTAAACTTTCTTGGGAGCGGTCTGTGCGGTTGCCGCTAACGCGAAAACAGCCAATAGCACAATGAGTAAAATCTTTTTCATACCTATATAATATATGGTTGAGTTTTTTATTAAGCAATGGTAATAAAATTTAATGAAAATGTGCCCCGAAATATATTTAATTATGCAGCAGAAAGTTCTGTTGAAATATTTTTTTCAGAAACAATAAAAAAGTTTTTTGGTTAATAAAAAAAGTATTACTTTTGCAGTCCGTTTGGTCATCCAGCCTAAGGAACTTAATTTATTAATTTTAAAGAAAGATTTTTTAAAGTGAAAACATTGGTTTACAGAACAATATCGGCAAACAAGGAGACTGTTAACAAG
>JAGCNN010000151.1 GCA_017645925.1 Bacteroidales bacterium | reverse complement strand
CACCAATAGCCGACCAGCCATTCGACCTTGATGTATATTATCACGGAGCACCGCAGAAGGACCCGTCGGGATGGGGAGGATTCTATTTCTCTGGAGATTACGCGTTTAATATGGGTTGCGGTTTTCAGGATGTGCCTCACAACTATGGTCGTGTGTGGTTCCCCTGCAACGACAATTTTACCGACAAGGCAAAATATACGACAATCATCACAACGCAATCGGAAAACACCGCCATTTCGAGTGGGGAACTTAATGAAGTACAAGTAGATGAAGAGACTGGCAAAACCACCTACTACTGGAATCTGACACAGGAAGTGCCAACATATCTGCAATCGGTAGCAGTAGGACCATACTATCACCATCACCATGTATATCATGGTATTTCGCGCGATATTCCTGTTGACATTTATGGTTATCCTACCGACAGCGCAAAAATTGCAGGTTCGTTCTACCGCTTGGATACTACCTTGCGCGTTTACGAAAACCTGTTTGGCGAATATCCGTGGCAACGAATTGGTTATGTGCTTGTTAACTTTTCTTCTGGAGCAATGGAACATGTTGGAAACATTTCCATCGGGCGAGCATTTGTAACTTCTGGACCGGGCGTTTATGAAACGCTTTATTACCATGAACTTTCGCATCATTGGTTCGGCGATTTGGTAACTTGTGCTTCTGCTGAGGACATGTGGCTCAACGAGGGATGGGCAACTTACTGCGAAACGCTTTGGAAAGAGTTTGTATGTGGTGCGGATAAGGGACTTGCATATCGTCATGATGCTCATTACAAAGTGCTTACAAAAACATACCGCGATGATGGCTATTATCCGTTAACACCATTTCCTGTTGAAAATACTTATTCCTCAACAGTTTACGACAAGGGAGCATCGGTGGTTCACACTTTGCGCAACTACTTGGGCGATGATTTGTTCTTCGAGACCATCAGGGCATATTTGAACGAGTATTCGTACAAGAATGCGACTTCGTACCAGTTGCGCGACTTTATCACCCAGTACACAGGAATAGACATGACACCGTTCTTTGATTCGTGGGTGTTTACCAAGGGATTCCCGCATTTCTCAATTGATTCAACGTCAATAGTTCCAAACGGTGAAAACTACGATGTAACGGTTTATGTCCGCCAGAAATTGCTGGAACGTGAGGCTTTTACAGATGCTAATAGGATTGAGGTTACATTCATGAAATCTGATTTTACCACCGAAACAAAGGTGCTTGAATTTTCTGGAGAGACTGGTTTCCAAACATTTACCATTCCATTTTATCCGGCGCTTGTAATGTGCGACTACTACGAACATACCTCGGATGCTACGATTGACGATGCGATTAGATTAAATAGTGATGGCAGTTATACATTTTCAAAGACCGACTGCACAATGTTTGTCAACGAAATTGAAGGTGATGCAATGGTTCGTGTTACATGCAACTATGTAGCTCCCGACGATTTTGCCGAACCTGTTGAAGGTTTGTGGATTGTTCCTGGAAGATATTGGCTTGTAGAAGGCATAAGGCCAGATGTGTTTTCTGCGCAATTGAAGATTACATTTAACTGTTCAGGTGCAGCTGGCTGGGAAAAACCATATATCCAAAGTAGTATGCGAGATTCTGTTTCGTTGGTTTATCGTCGCGACAGGTCGGAGGAATGGCGGATTTTGCCTGCACAATACAGCCGACCGGGGCAAAATTTTACTATTGATAATTTTGCCGATGGTGAATATGCGCTTGCAATACGCGATGGTTACAGCGGAATACGCAGGTTTGACGAAGCTTCGTTCTCGGTATATCCAAATCCAACTAATGGAATGCTGAATATAACTTTTGGGGCAATTTTCAATGGCAATGTTTCTGTTGTTGATATGAACGGAAAGACATTGATGCATAAGAAAGTAAAAGCAGAAAATGCAGAACTGAACCTAAAGCATATTCCTGCAGGAACATATATTGTAGTAGTAAGCAACGGAAAAAAATCGGTAAGCAGGAAGATTGAGGTGAGGTAACTTACCGCCTTCCTGTGAACTAGTTGCAGATTCCTGATTTTTGGTTATAGGGTATCTGCTGTATTCGGGTTGTCGTTTTTATGATTGTATTTTGTGGTAAATCCCACTGTTAGTTTTATATAGAACATATTCGGGCTTATCTTTGGACCATCTATGTTGGTGCTGTTGTTGCTCCATGAATGGCTGAATGCAATCTGGTATCCGGCGCGAATTCCCACCCTGCATCCGCTTTGTGCGTTGCCCGAATCGCTAATTGTAAAGTCGATGCCCAAGCCTATGTTTGCAAATGAATTTGTGTAGTTGACCATATTTCCGTCGTTGCTTTGAAGAATTTGCGGGAAATTGGTTGCAATGGAGTCGGGCGTTAGGCTTTTGGTGCTAAATTTTATTAGGTTGCCACCGAATCCGATTTCTGGGAACAGATTGAAAAAGTTGTTGTGTACGACGTTGTATCCGAAACGAATCATTGTGCGGGAGCCTGACATTTCTGCTTTCATCGATAGGTTGGGGTTTATTGTTGAGGTTGTGTTGTTGTTCTTGTCCCATTCCGCACCAATAATCCAGCGGTCGTATATTGTAACGTCCACACCAATTCCAAGCAGGTAGTTGATGTTTGAAAAATATCCGTATCCTGCGTTTGCGAGGTCGTTGTTTATACCTTTTGTGTCAATATATTGCATTCCTCCCGATAGCGACATTGTCGTCCTGACACTTTCGCGGTCGTTCTTGGTGGGCTCTATTGTTTGTTCCTGCGCTTTTGCTATGCCTGAGGCAAAAATTGAAATTATTGCAAGTATGATGATTCGTTTCATAAATGAATTGTTTTAATGGCTATCAGCGCTACTGCTGATAGCCAATTTTTATTAGAAATTCGGTTTGTGTTCGTAGTTGCGGTAGAAGTCTTCGATAATCTTAACGGCTTCTTCCGGTGTGTCAACGATGTTGTAGATTTCAAGGTCTTTTTCTGAGATGTTGTGTTCTCCGTCAAGTACGCTTTCCTTTACCCATTCGAAAAGTCCTTTCCAGAACTTTGAGCCGAAGAGGATAATCGGGAACTTAGCAATCTTCTTGGTCTGTATCAAGGTGATTGCTTCGAAAAGTTCGTCGAAAGTTCCGAACCCGCCTGGGAAAACGATGAATCCCTGTGCATAACGCATGAACATGGTCTTGCGGGTGAAGAAGTAGTCGAATGTTACGAGCTTGTCGGTGTCGATGTACTTGTTTGCTGCCTGTTCGAATTCGAGAACAATGTTGCAACCTGCCGAAATGCCGCCTCCGCGTTGTGCTCCACGGTTACCTGCTTCCATGATGCCGGGGCCGCCACCTGTTATTACACCATAGCCCTTCTTTACAAGTTGATATGCGGTTTCTTCAGCACCGATGTAGTAAGGATTGTTTTCCTTTGTACGTGCCGAACCGAATATTGCAACGCACGGACCTAACTTTGCATAGTGGTCAAAACCGTTTACGAGTTCGCCCATTACCTTGAACATGCTCCATGAGTCGAGAGACTTTATTTCAGTGTCCCATTTCTTCTGCATTCTGTTTTTTTCGTCTGCTGTCATAAGTTTTAAGATTTAGTTATTTAATTATTTGATGATTCGATTATTCGATGATTTGATGATTTGTAGCGACGTGGCACGCCGCGGCGCCACAGATTATCAATTATACATTATTAATTGTCCATTATTATAGATTTTCTATTAGTTTTTCCAAATCATTCTTAAACGCCTCGGCTGATTGGTATCTGTCGTTGAGTGCCTTAAGTACCATTAGTTTTTGCGCATCATCGCTTATTGCACCGGGAACGAATGGCAGAGGCCGTACAGTTGCTTTTTCGATTATTGCGTGAGCTTCATCGCTTATACGGTAGTGCTGGGCTATTTTGCCGAATACCTGCTGGCGTTTTACAATTGGCTTGTCCGCCGGAAATACGGGTTCCCTTGCAAGTGCCTCGTACATTATCAGTCCCATGCTGTATATGTCGCTGTAGTCGCCGACAAGGTCTTCAAACCCAATGACTTGCTCGGGACTTTGGTATAGTGTGTTTGAAATACGGCGTATGAGAGGCATATTCTTGAATCCCAGTTTTATGCTTTCAATGCTCAATATTTTTGCTGTTGGGTGCAGAAAGTCAAATTCTTCGCAGTCGTCCCATTGCACTATAATGTTTTCGGGTGTAATGTTTCCGTGGCAAAGTTTCAGCTTGTGAATGAATGTAAGTGTTTCGAGGCAGTTTTCAATTATGCGCATGAAGAATATGTCGTTGCGATAATCCAAGTACTTTGGGTCGTAGATAAGTTCTTTCAGTGTTCGTCCCGCTACGAATTCGCATACGAGGTAGATGTCGCTTCCGTCGAAAATCATGTCTTCGATGCTTACAAGTCCGTCAATTTTCACTTCGTTGCATACTGTTGCGAAAAACTTGAATCGTTGTGCATCGTTGCCGAACATTGCTGTGGAGATTTTTTTCAGCACGACTTTTTCTTTCGTATCTGCGTTTGCTCCAATATACAATGTCGCGTAGAGCGAACGGCTTATAATTGTGCCTTGTTCTTCTGGAAAGTATATGTATTTGGCTTTGCTGCCGTCTAAAATCTTAGGTGTCATTGTCTTATTTGTTAAATTCTTCTATTGCGCGGCGTTCCCAGTCGTTGTTGAAAGTATTTTGTCCATAGCCGGATGAAACATTGTCAACCGAGTTGTATGTGTCTGAAACTCCGTACGATGAGGATTTGCTGCGGGATAAATAGCGTGTCCAGTTGAAGGTATGCATTTCGCCTTGCTTGTTGGAGTGTAGCAATTCATATTCCCGTCCTTCCATGCTTGGATTGTAGAATACGAACTTGCAGTTGTTGTCTTCGCCAAGGCGGTAGTACTGCCATATTTCGTAAGGGTAAGCCCCAGGTTCTATGGGAGATTGGAAAATATGGTTTGGTACGCCATATTGCAGGTATATTACGCCTCGGTCGGTCTCGAAGCCGTGTCGTATGGTGGTAGCATAGTTCAATTCAACTTTTTCCACCTGCTTTTTGTATTGGTACCATTCGTTTTCTGGGTTAATGTAATTGCGTTTTACCCAGAACTCCACAAAGTATTTTTGCAATGTTTCCAAGTCGGACCTACGAAGCTGGTTGTCGATGAATGGACGTTCGTAAACGCTTGCTATAGGGCGCATCGACTTGATGTAGTAAACTAGCGAGTCGCGTGAGTTCATGTCGCCTGCAAATGTGTTGTTGAGGTCGAACTGCTTAGCCCTTGCTTCGTATTCCTCGTTGCTGAATGTGCTTTTGTTCTGCCTTTGGAAAAAGTAGGAGCTTCGTGCTATAGGTTCGTTGTTGCGGCTAACGATTTCTACCACAAGGTTGTAGTTGCCGCTGGGAAGTTTTTCTATGTTTAGCTCTCCTATGAATGGGACAACTTCGGCGGGTTTCAACTTTTTGAATCGGCTGCATTGCGGCACTTCCTTTCCCGATGAATATTCGTTGATGTGGTATTTTAGCATGAAATCGTCGTTCAGTCCTTTGTCGGTGTTGTATGCTTCGATATAGAATTTTAGCGAGTTCATGTTTTCGGGGAAGAAATTGGCTACGTATGGCACCATGTCGAAGCCGTTCTTGTTTATCAATGATTCTCCGGAAGATTTTGTGTAGCTTTCAATTAACTCTATGTCGCTGAACATGACCTTGTCGGTGAAGTCCATAGTGATGGCGTCGGTAAAGCAGTATGGCGGCTTGTCGCTGTTTATGTCGCGGATGCTTATGTCGAAGGTGTAATTTCCGTTTGGCAGGTTGATGCGTTGTGCGTCAATAAAGTTTGGAACTTCTGTAGTGTCGGTTATTTCTGGACTTTGCAGCACGTATTTTTCAAAGTTCGCAATCGAATCGCCAATTTTGAACACCATGACCACTTCTATTTCCGACTGGAATTTTCCGTTGCTTTTTTGTGTCAGCACAGTGGAACTGCCTATGGTACTCATGTATGTTTCAATATATTGGCCTTGTGGAGAATTGAACTTTGTATATGTGAAATAAACTTCAAGTCCTGCGAACGATTGTGTCGCGAAAACTATGCAGAGAGCAATAATAAAGAATATTTTCTTCATATTAATATTTGACGAAAATTAAAGAACGCAAGATAATAAAATTTATGATATGTCGGACAAGTTTTTTTTGATATGGTGTGATTATTTGCCGTTGCCGAAGCTTGCAATAAGGTAACTATGCTTTTTGAAAACAATAATTATCTTTGTGCAAAAATTGCAACATGAAGGTTTTGCTTATAAATGGAAGTCCGCGTGCAAATGGAAATACCGCTGTGGCATTGCACGAAATGGAAAAGGTCTTTGCTGAGGAAGGCATTGAAACTGAATATATTCAAGTTGGAAATTTGCCAATTCGTGGCTGTGTGGCATGTGGTTCGTGTGGCGCGGCTGCCAAGTGCATGTTTGATGACATTGTGAACGAGATTGCTCCCAAGTTCAAGGAATGTGACGGTTTGGTTGTCGGCAGTCCTGTTTATTACGCATCGGCAAACGCTACTCTTGTGGCTTTTCTCGATAGGCTTTTCTGCAGCACCAATTTTGACAAGACTATGAAGGTAGGAGCGAGTGTTGTTGTTGCACGGCGTGGCGGTCTGTCGTCCACCTTTGATGAGCTTAACAAGTTCTTTACGATAGCAGGAATGCCCGTTGCTTCGAGTCAGTATTGGAACAGTATTCATGGTGAACGCCCTGGCGAAGCTGCTGAGGATGCCGAAGGCTTGCAGACTATGCGTACCTTGGCGCGTAATATCTCCTTCCTTGTCAAGAGCATTGCATTGGGAAAGGAAAAGTATGGTCTTCCCGAAAAGGAGAGCAGGGTGGCGACGAATTTTGTAAGGTAGCTGAAAGTGAATCAGCCGCCATATCTGGTGGAGTTTAGCGTAAGGTAAAATGATACCTGCTTTTTTGTCATTTCGCTCGAGCCGCGAGGGCTTTTACTTTTTTTGTCACCAAAAACAGTAAACAAAAAAAGTGTGTCCGCTGCGTCTGCTTCGCTAAAAATCAGCTACACTACGCTAAAAGTCAGAAACTTGCCGTTTTTTGCGAGTTGCGTTTAAGACGCGAACCCGCAAAACGGCTTCAAACAGCCTGACTTTTTACGCTTCGTTCCCCTGATTTTCTTAACGCTCACCAGCCAATGCGGCAATCAAGGTATCGCTTTCAGCGATGGTTAAAAAACAAATCCGTCTTCGTGAGATTCCGTTTATAAATCTCCACCTACTTTTTCCTCTGTTTCCAGAAAGCTTGTTATCTTATCACAATTAATCCTGTGCTGTCGGTGTTGCTGTGGTTTCCTGCGCGGTCAACAATGTAGAACTTGTACATTATTGTGTCGCCGAACGAGCTGGCGTATTCGTTTAATTCTTCAATTTTGATGTCACCGCTTGCAGCCTGACGTTTGTCATCGTTGTATAGGCGTTCAACGAAGTAGTTGAGGTCAACGAGCAAATCCATTTGTGTGAGCACGTTGTCT
>JAGCNN010000020.1 GCA_017645925.1 Bacteroidales bacterium | reverse complement strand
TTTTATCCAACCTTCTTTTTTGTCTTGTTGACCATTGGCGGATGTAGTTTGCTGCCAAGCGGCATCGATGAAACTTGTTTCGATTGTTGTGTCAGACGATTCATTTGATTCTACAATTCTATATTCTGTCATACACCAATTCCCGGGAACATTCTTTGCTGTTGGCTTGTTGCAAGATGCAAACAATATTAAAGTAAATGCGCAAACAATAATGACTAAATTTTTCATATTTTCTCGATTTTAAAGTTAAACCCCTTCTTTATCTTGTCACGCAACAGGTACAGAACCACATAGTAAATCGTAAGCATAACAAGCGACACCAGTGCGGCTATACCCTCGTTTATTCCAATTCCAATCAGCACGAAAAGTCCAATCATCACCACCACAAACGGAAGCGCATAGCCGATAAGCACAGCCTTGGTGCCCATCGTCTGCGTCATCTTCACATTCACCTCGTCGCCTACGGAAATTTCCTGTCCTTGCATAAGCTGGGCCTCGACGACCCTGCTGCCCGATTCACTTGATCCGCAGAACGATGTAGCCTTGCAGGTGGCGCAAGCCGACGACACCATAATCTCGACGGTGGCGGTGCTGCCAGCGATTGACTTCACTGTTCCCTTGTGCGATATTTCTGCCGATTCGGGCATTTTACAAATACAATAATAATTGATTGCAAAAATAGATTAATAAATGTTTTTATGCAATAATAAATTTAAGGAAATTTTAAGAAGGAATTGTGTATGCAAGGCAGGAGACTTATGATAGTGCATCAGGGAGACGAAACGGGAGATTTGTGAATAAATATGTATTCCTTTGCAAATTTCCGCGACATCTGCCGTAACAAATTACTAATATATTATATATTAACAACTTATAAAATCATCATTTTTTGATGATTATTTTTTGATGAAAATTTAAAAAGTATTATTTTTGCATTGTCAATCAAATTATTGCACGATGAACAACCCATTTGTAACCAACGGATATGCAGGACCGAAATATTTCTGCGACAGAGTGTCCGAAACACAGAATATAGTGCAGATGCTTACCAACGAGAACAACATTGCACTGATTTCACCACGGCGGCTCGGAAAAACCGACCTTATATACCATTGCTTTGCTCAGCCGGAAATATGCGAAAAGTACCATACTTTTATCGTTGACATATATTCAACAGCATCGATTCGCGATTTTGTGAACATTCTTGGCAAAGCCGTTCTCGACAGCCTGAAATCCAAAGGTCGCCAGAGCTGGGAAAAATTCATAAATGCTGTTTCATCGCTTAGGCAAAATATCGGGTTCGATATGAACGGTTATCCAAGTTGGAGCATCGGACTTGGCGAAATAGAGAATCCATCGGTGTCTCTTGACGAAATATTCAGTTATCTTGAATCTGCCGACAGAAAATGCTTTGTTGCGATTGACGAATTCCAGCAAATTACGCGCTACGCTGATAAAAACATCGAGGCAACGCTAAGAACTTACATACAAAAATGCACCAACACGCATTTTATCTTTTCCGGTTCTCAACGACATCTGATGGGAGCAATATTTACATCGCCTTCACGCCCATTTTTCCAGTCGGTTACAATAATGAATCTGCCACCCATCCCGCTTGACAAATACACAGAGTTTGCAATCGGCAATTTTAACGAAGCAGGAAAAAGCATCGACAAGGAAGTCGTGGCAAACCTTTACGAAAGGTTCGACAGCATTACATCTTATATGCAGCGCATAATGAACATGCTTTTTTTAAGGACATCTGCAAAAGGTACATGTACTATCGAAATGATTGACAGCGCAATAGAACAACTGCTTGATTTCTCGTCGGACACATACGAATCAATTTTATACCAGATGCCGGAGAAACAACGTGATTTGCTGATTTCCATAGCATTGGACGGCAAGGTTAAAAACATTTCAGGCGGCGATTTTGTCAAAAGGCACAAATTGCAGTCGCCAAGTTCGGTTCTGTCTGCCGCCAAGGGACTTCTCGAAAAGGATTTCATCACCGAAGACAGAAACGTTTATTACGTTTACGACAAATTGTTTGAAATGTGGATAAAGAGAAAATATAGGTAGGATATTTTTGAAAATACGCACCATACGGTGAATAAATATGTAGGGGCAGGTTTGACCCCAGCCCCTATAATATTTTGTCCACAAACATTTTGCGTTTATTCCTTTGCAAATTTCCAATGTGCAGATGCCGAAACAAGATTAACACAAAAATGTGTGATACAAGCCTGTGCTAGATTATTTCCGACAAAAACAACAGTAATATTTTACGAGCATCTAAAGAGATAATACATTATTACTCAGCACAATACACATCGCACAAAGTTGTGTGATACAAACTTGTGTGATACAATGTTGTGTTATTAAAAAAAGTTATATATTTGCGAGTATGAAAAATTTCTTGAGACTGATACGTTGGAAGAACATTCTTGTTATCGCACTGACAATGATGGCAATGCGGTTACTTATTATTTATCCTGTGTTCAAGGTATATGGCATTGATATTATGTTTCCCAACTGGGGATTCTACATGCTGATGCTCGCCACCATGCTCATTGCTGCAGGCGGATATGTAATAAACGACTATTTTGATGTCAGGATTGACAGCGTTAACCGTTCCAAGAAAATGATTGTAGGAGTCTCAATATCAAGAAGAAAAGCAATCGCCATGCACTTGTGGCTGAGCATTTTCGGACTGGGATGTGGAATTGCTGCAACCATAGCCGCACATAAGTTCTGGTACATATTTATTTTTATTGGTGCATTCGTAATGCTCTGGGTTTACTCGCGCGACCTGAAAAAAAGTACCTTCTGGGGCAACTTGCTGATTGCCATGCTGTCGGGACTTGTACCACTACTTGTTGGAATAACTGAATATTTCGCTATTGCAGATTCTATTTCTTACTGGGACATTTGCCATATAAGGGCAGTAAAGATGGCGATGCAAGTGATAATATTCTTCTCCGTCTTTGCTTTCCTGTTCTCATTGATGCGCGAAATAGTGAAGGACTGCGAGGATATTGAAGGCGACAAGCTGAACAGTGTTCGCTCTATCCCTATAAAGATTGGGCTAAAGAAAACAAATGTAATCGTTTCGGTACTCGCAACAATTTCTGCGGCAACTGTATTGTTTTTCTGGTACGAATACCTTTCGCAGACACGATTTTTCATGTACGAATCACTCCCATACACTTATCTGGGCTTGCTTGTAGTTTTGCCCACTATGATTGTGGTTGGCATTCCTGTCCTGTTCGGGACATCGAAACGAAAGTATTCGTTTATGAGTGCAGCCCTTAAAATTATAATGGTTATCGGAATCGGGTTTAGCATAATATTCTGTCATACAATATTAAACAATGGAAACATTTGATTCAAAATATAATATTTTGCTTGCATCGGCAAGCTATCGCCGCCGCGAACTGCTTACACAGTTGGGCGTACAATATTCATTGGTAAAACCTTCGTTGGAAGAGGAAGTTGTTCCCGCCAACATCTGTGTCGAAGAAGTTTCTGAATTTCTTGCCTGCCAGAAGTCAAACGCATACAAGGATTTGAAAGACAACGACCTTCTCATTACCGCCGACACAACCGTAGTCGTAGATGACAAGATTCTGGGCAAACCAAAAGATTATTCCGAGGCATTCCAAATGCTGAGACTGCTAAGCGGCAAGACTCACTGCGTAATCACTGGCGTATGCCTTCGTTCTGTTGACAAGATGGTGAGTTTCAGCGTAAAGACCGAAGTTACATTTTCGAATCTTGACGACGACGAAATACGTTTCTACATCGAAAACTTCAAGCCATTCGACAAGGCCGGTGCCTACGGAATACAGGAATGGATTGGCAAGGTGGCAGTAGAAAGCATCAACGGTTCATTCTATAATGTAGTAGGTCTGCCTGTGCAAAGACTTTACAGGGAATTGAAAAAATTCTAAACTTCCTGCAACGTATCAAGCTCTAATTTAATTGTCCAAGGAATCTTTTACACTGTCTATCTGCTGTTCATCGGCATGATGCTTTTTTTTCAGTTGCTTGTCCCTATACTTACGCCAGTAGCTGAATGGTGATGATTCTACATGCTGTGAAATCTTATCAAGACATATTCTCCACAATATGAAGATAAAAACATAGAAAATTACTGTCAGCGACATAGCCCAACCTACAGATGTCACACCAGATACCATAACTATAGAATCGTATATTCCATGCGCCAGAATAGGAGCAAACAATGTCATTGCCCAGTTTAGAGACCTGCGCTTTTCTGTAAATTTTGCCAATGACAAGAAGAATCCCATCAGCACAGCAAACAGGAAATGTCCCGGAACAGCGAACAAAGCGCGCCCCACTGCACAAGAAGGGTCGTTCATCACATACATAATATTCTCGACTGTAGCAAATCCCATCGAAACACATACCGAATATACAATTCCGTCCATGCGCTCGTTGAAATCCTTGCTCCACCATATAAGCATAAATAAAATCACGAACTTTGATAATTCTTCGGGGAGTGCCGCCGAAAAGAAAGCATCTGCAATCTGCTGTCCAACAGGAGTACTAAAATGCAACGAATAATTATCAAGCTTAAAAATGAATATCGTGAACAAATCCAACGGAACTGCTAACATTCCAGCAAAGAAAGTAAGCAATATTTTCTTAATCGGTTCACTCTCATACTTGTCACGAAGTACGATGTATATTACGAGCACCGCAGCAGGCAACACCGCAAGAAGAAAAAAGAAAACTCGATAAAGCATTTTTACTTATGCATAAAGGTTCCTGAATTCATCAGAAATATAACGACTATTTTTATAATTACCTGTCAAAGAAATCTTTCATATTGTCTATTCGCTGGTCTTCAACAATATCATCCGCATCAGGCTGGTTCTCCTTGATTGAACGCCAATGACGGAATGGAGATGCCTCAACATGCTGTGAGATTCGCTTTAGGCATATTCGCCACAACAGGAAAATGAAAACATAAAAAACTATTGTAAACAATACTGACCAGCTACTTGATATTACATCCGAAACCATCAATATTGAATCGTATATGCCATGTGCCAGAATTGGGGCTATAAATGTCATTGCCCAGTTGCGGAACTTGTGCTTTACTGTAAACTTTGCCAGCGAGAAGAAATATCCCATTAACACGGCAAACAGGAAATGTCCCGGAACAGCAAACAAGGCACGTCCCAATGCACACGACGGATCTTCTCTCACGTATAGAACATTTTCAACAGCTGCAAATCCCATCGAGACGCATACCGAATATACAATTCCGTCCATACGCTCGTTGAAATTCGTGCTCCACCATGTCAACAAGAAAAGTATTATGAATTTGGAACACTCTTCAGGAATTGCAGCAGAGAAAAAAGCTGTTGCAATCTGTTCGGCGACCTCATTATCAAATAACAGCGGCAAATAGCCAAATCCAAATATATCTACAAGAATCAAATCATTCGGGACAGCCAACATACCGGCAAAGAATAGCAAAACTACTCTCCCGATAGGCTCTCGCTCGTACTTGTCGCGAATCATTATGTACACGATAAGCACAATGGCTGGAACTATGGCAACTGCAAATAGCCACATGCTACTTACTCATGAATTTTTCTACATTTATAACAAACCTCTCGTGAGTGCCATCGCCAATCACATCGCCTTTGTCGTCAAAGGCTTCTACCTTGAATACAACGCGACGGCGGTCAATTTCAACTATTTCGGAATGGCAGGTAATTACAGTGCCAAGCGGACTGGCCTTCTTATGAGCCACATTGATATGCGTGCCTACAGTCCCCTCCCCTTCTGCAAGATAAGGCATGACAGAACGGTAGCAAGTCTTTTCCATCAAAGCTATCATCGCCGGTGTAGCGTAAACCTCAACAAGTCCGCTTCCGTATGCAGCGGCCGTATTCTCGTGGCGAACAACCTCTTTTTCTTCGCCTTTAATGCCAAGTTTCAAATCCATAATGTTATTTACGATTTACGAAGTACGATTTACGATTTTAGATTTACGATTTTAGATTGATAGCGGACATTGCCCCACAACACCGCCCACAATCATCAAATCTTCAAATCTTCGAATCTTCAAATTCCTTAAAACCTAAACGTTATCGTCTGCTTTACTTCGGGACTTAACGAACGTGAAACAGGGCAAGTTTCGGGAATTCTCCTGATTATTGTCTGCTGCTTTTCATTAAGGTTGCACATCGAATAGTCGAAGTCAATTTTTACCTCGGCAACACGGCGTGGCGACTCGTTCATAATCTTTTCGATTTGTGCGGTTGCACCATCAATTGAAAAGTTGTACGTCTGAGCAGTAATGCCTGTGATTGTAAATATGCAGTCGCACAAGGCTGTTGCAAGCAAATCGGTTGGCGAGAAAGCTTCGCCTTTGCCATGGTTGTCAAGCGGAGCATCGGTTATAATCCTGTTGCCCGACTGGAGGTGAGTGTTTTCGGTGCGAAGTCCACCCACGTACTTTGATGTCATTTTGGTCATAACGATAGTTTTATATGTTTCTTGTTTCTATGTTTCTGTGCCTACGGCGTTTCTATGTTTCTGGTTTCTAAGTTTCTGTGCCTGCGGCGTTTCTAGGTTTCTTGTTTCAAGTTTCTGTGCCTACGGCGTTTCTGGGTTTCTTGTTTCTAAGTTTCTGTGCCTGCGGCGTTTCTTGAGACGCAAAATTTTGCGGCTGTACAATCGAATATATTAATATTGGTGTTTCAAGACGAGCGCCATTTTATACTGTTAGCCCTTTAAATAATCAGCATAGCGTCGCCGTAGGTTGCAAACTGGTACTTTTCCTTTACTGCCACCTCGTAGGCATTCATCAGGTTTTCGTAACCGGCAAATGTAGCCACCGACATCATCAATGTTGACTTTGGCAGATGCAGGTTAGAAATCATACAGTTAGGCACCATGCATTCGTATGGCGGGAAAAGGAACTTGTTGGTCCATCCGTCAAACGGCTTCAGCAATCCGCTTGTTGTAATCGAAGATTCCAAAGCACGGAGTACGGTTGTTCCGACAGCGCATATACGGCGGTTTTCTTCCTTCTTGCGGTTTACGGTGTCGGCGAGTTCCTCGGAAATAAATACCTGCTCCGAGTCCATCTTGTGCTTGGTAAGGTCTTCAACATCCACACTACGGAAATTGCCAAGTCCCACATGGAGTGTCAAGAAGCCGAATTCTACGCCAATGAGTTCCAGTCGCTTGAAAAGTTCGCGGCTAAAATGCAAACCAGCAGTAGGAGCAGCAACAGCGCCTTCGTTCTTAGCATAAATTGTCTGGTAGCGTTCTGCATCTTCGGGTTCGGTAGGACGCTTGATTATATGCATTGGCAGAGGAGTTTCGCCGAGCGAATACAAAGTTTTCTTGAATTCGTCGTAAGTACCGTCAATGAGGAAGCGCAAAGTACGTCCGCGCGAGGTTGTATTGTCGATGACTTCGGCCACCAATTCGTTGCCATCCTCACCGAAATAAAGTTTGTTGCCAATTCTTATCTTTCGAGCCGGGTCAACAAGAATGTCCCACAAGCGCTGGTCGTGGTTAAGTTCACGGAGAAGGAAAACCTCAATGCGGGCACCAGTCTTTTCCTTGTTTCCATACAGACGAGCAGGGAAAACCTTGCTATCGTTGAAAATCATAAAATCCTTGTCGCTGAAATAATCCTTTAAATCCTTGAAAATCTTGTGTTCTATTTCACCAGTTTTTCTGTTTAGAACCAAAAGTCTGCACTCATCCCTGAACTTTGAAGGGTATTGAGCAATTAGTTCCTCCGGCAGATTGAATTTGAATTGAGATAATTTCATGTATTCTACTTAATTATAAACCAACATTTTATTAAACAAAATCCGCTATTTACGCATTTTAATTTTGAAACGGCAAAAGTACAAACAAAAAATCATAATCACAACTCATTTTTTTTGAATTTTATGGCGAAATCACGAACTGGCTGACAGGCTTGCAGGCTAAAAAAAAAGAAAAAGGACGGCATTGAACCGTCCTTAATTGTTTTTCAGTCGCTTCGTGAGAAATATTACAAATCTACACAAATTTTCCAAATCTTATTTGTTTAATTTGAAACAAATTTGTCAAATTTAACTTCGTTGAGGGCTTCGCCGTTCTGCCGTCAAGGCACTTTATTCTTTTATAAACCTCCGCTGGATGAGCGTAGCCGAAGCCGTGCGGATGCGTACCATATAAACACCACTTGTCAATTCTTCTACATCACAAACCGCATTGTCAGCGTTTACCTCTGTGCGATAAACGACCTGTCCCAAGGTGTTTACAATCTCAATTTCGGAAATGGTTTCCGAAGAGGTGATGTTGAGGATGTCGGTTGCGGGGTTCGGGAAGAGGGAAATATTAAGCGTTGCATTTTCCTCGATGCCAGTTGCAGGGATGAATGAAGCAACGTAGGTTGCATCGCCAGTTACCATGATGGTACGCGGGTTGTCGGTATTGCCGTCGTTCCACGATAAAAATTCGTAACCTTCGTTGGCAATTGCAGAAATTGGTACAACGGCGTTTGCTTCATATACGCCTGTTCCTGTAGTTGTTCCGTAGGCATTGTAGCTGCTTATCACAAAGATGTTGTAGTACTGAACACTATTAACTGTAAGATGCAATGTTACAACACTGTCGCAACCATTGGCAGCGGTGAAAGTCTGAACATAGTCGCCACTTTCAGTATAGGTTTGACCGTTCCAGACAAATTCATTATCCGTAGTTTCTGTTATTGCATTGGTTACAGAATAACCAGCAACAACACTTGCCGAAGCCATTGCTGTACAACCGTTTTCATTGGTAGCAATAACGCTGTAAGTTCCACCGTTGTTTACCGTTATTGAATTTGCGGTTGAGCCGTTTGACCACATGTAAGTTTCGCCACCATTTGCGGTTAACGTTGTCGGTTCTCCGTCACAAATATGAAGGTCGCCATTGATTGCTGGATTTGGTGCCGATGCTACAAA
>JAGCNN010000150.1 GCA_017645925.1 Bacteroidales bacterium | reverse complement strand
GCTTGGGCGGATGCGACCTTGCCTGCCGCTGGTGCGACTCAAAGGAATCGTGGATTCCGCGCCTCGACCAATTTGTAAAGATAACCGACATTATCGAGCGCGTAAAACAGACCACCGCCGACACCATTGTCGTAACAGGCGGAGAACCACTAATTTACAATTTCAATCGCTTCACAGAACTTTCACGACAAGCAGGAATTACCACAATGATAGAAACCAGCGGTGCGCACGAGTTCAGCGGTGTATGGGACTGGATTTGTGTTTCGCCCAAGAAGCAAATGCCGCCACTGCCCGCGTTATACCAGCTTGCCAACGAACTGAAAGTCGTAGTTTTCGACGAAACCGACCTCGAATGGGCAGAAAAATGCTCGCAAAAGGTCAGCGGTCGCTGTGAACTCTACCTGCAGCCCGAATGGAGCCAGTTTAAGCGCACCGGCGACATGGTAGTAGATTATGTGAAGAAAAATCCGAAATGGAAGGTCTCGGTGCAAATGCATAAGTTTCTACGGATACCATAAAGGAATTTACGATTTTCGAATTACGATTTACGATTGCTTGTGCGAGCTAAAGGCTTAGATTTACGATTTGTTTTTCAATAATTTGTAGCGGCGTAATGCATTGCGCCGCTACAATTTTATATCAGCAAAGCTAATTCTTATATCATGTCCATTCGGTTTGAAATTTGAATGGCATTATCAATCCAGTTTCAACGCGTAATATCCAGTCATTCCGTTGGGATAAATACCTTCGAGGAAAATTGCATTACCCGAAGACTTGATTGCATTTTCTAAATCCTCTGCTGTATTGATGTTCTTGTTGTTGGCACGGACAATGATAAACCCATTCTGGATTCCACTGGCAGCGAGTTTTCCGGCTGTCAAATCGGTAACTTGCAAACCGTTCCTTATGCGGAGCCGCGATTTCAGTTGCTCGTCCACAGGTTCAAGGCGTGCCCCTAGAGCTTCAATTCTATCCGATTTCAATAGTTCTACGCTTCCGTAACGGTTCTGCAATATCATGTCAACTTTGCGTGTGGAGTTGCCCGATTTCACGTCAAGCGTTATTTGTGCACCCGGGCGGTAAAGGCTTATGGCTTCAAGGAGTTCGGTGGCTGAATTTATCTTTATATCGTTCACACCTAGAATTATGTCGCCAGACGTGATTCCTGCCTTTTCGGCTGCTCCACCATTTACAACCTTCGACACATATACGCCGGAAACATCGCTGACATTCAACTTCTTGGCGATTTGTGCGTCAAGGTCAATCATCTCTATGCCCATGTAGGCACGCTGTACGCTACCAAACTCAACAAGGTCGGCGACAATCTTGCGCACCATGTTCACAGGGATTGCAAACGAATAGCCAATGTATGAGCCTGTTTGCGAGGCAATTGCAGAATTTATTCCTACAAGTTCGCCTTTGGAGTTGACCAATGCGCCGCCACTGCTTCCTGGATTTACTGCGGCATCGGTTTGTATGTACGATTCAATGGCCTGATTTCCCGAATTTGCATCAATATTTCGTGCTTTTGCACTTACAATTCCCGCTGTTACCGTAGATGTCAGGTTGAAAGGATTGCCTATTGCAAGAACCCATTCGCCAATACGGAGTTCATCGCTGTTGCCGTAGGTTAGATAGGGCAAGTCGTTGTCTTCAATTTTGAGCAGGGCAAGGTCGGTTGTAGCGTCGCGACCAATAATCTTGCCGGTGTAAGACTTCTTGTTGTTCATTACAATCTCAATGATTTCTGCATTTTCAATCACATGATTATTTGTAACTATGTATCCGTCAGACGACACTATCACACCCGAACCCGATGAGGAAACCTGCATGGCCGACTGCGTACCGAAAATGAAATCGTAAAGCGTGTATGTAGGCTGATTGTAGCTGGTCTTTATGTGGACAACTGCAGGCATACATTTTTCGGCAGCATCGCAGAAATCGGTACTTCCGAGTGCATGTGAATTGCCAAGCCCTACTTTTGAAACCTGAGCTTCTGCCGCCAAGTCTGTCTTGTAATATAGTTGGTTGTCGGTATTGTCAACCGTTTTGTTTGTGGATAAAATCATAGTTCCTGCAAGAACGAGCGTTCCCCCAATTATTCCTGATAAAAGGCATACAAGCCATGTTTTAGTTTTCATATTTAAGTTCCTTTCTTTTTTCAAACAACAGCAAATTTAACGTATTTACCAATAAGATATTTTTCTCAATGCCATGATTAACGTAACTTTATTATTGTTTAAGGGATTGTTAATGAAAAATGCTAGGAAGCTTTCCTGTTTTGACTTTCAGTTTGTCTGGTTTTTAGAAAAATATTTGATAAAAAATGCCGCCATGTTAAAATATACGTTATATTTGCGACAAGCAAATTCGTATTAGAATGCAATTTTATGAAATGATTAATAACAGCGTTCGGATATTTTCCGAATTATAGGATTTTTTTCAACTTTACAGGCAACCGAAATATGGTTTTGCTCGTTATAAGAAAGGTAGATTTTTATTTTAGAAACAAACAAATATAATACATTATGAAACAACTCATTGCGATTTTTATGATGTTCATGAGTCTTGCGGTTCTTGCGCAGGAACGTGTACATGTTGGCGACATATTATGTACCGACAACACTACAGTGTCGCCCGAAAGCTATGCCACAAGCGGCAAAACAGCCCTTGGCGTGGTGTTCTTTGTTGACCGTTCTCATCAGCACGGATGGGCGCTGGCGCTCAGCGATGCAGGTTCGGGAACTATGGCATGGGGCGACGATGAAAGCCTGTGCTATCTGAACAATTACAACAACAATCCGCAAATTATTTGCACGGATACGATTGGTGCGCAACGTTGCGATTCGATTGTACGTACAGCACAGTCGTTGAGCTGGAGCCTTGCAGATTATGCAACGGCTGTTGATGCTGCCATGCAGTGCGGCGAAGGCTGGTACTTGCCCGCTATAGGTCAGCTGGTTGTCCTTTATGGAAATTTGCCCGAAATAAATGTGGCATTGGATGCTGTTGCGGGCAGTAGGTTGAATGGTTATCAGTACTGGTCGTGCACCGAGGAAAACTATGGCGTGGTAGCTTGGGTTATCCGTTTTAATGGTGGTTTGCTTTCCACTCCCAAGGGACATTCGGCAAGCGTAAGAGCAATTAGAAACTTTTAAAATCTGAAGTTATGAAAAAGTTATTATTAGCAATATTATTTTTGGTGCCCGCGTTGGCATTTGCGCAAAGATACAACATTGGTGATATCGTATATTCCCCCACAAACGAAAAGGCTGTTGTTTTCTATGTCTTCGATGATGGCAACCACGGCTGGGCTGTTTCGCTTAGCGACTATCCGCAGACAAAGTATTGGACTGCAACATCTATTGCAGCAAATCCGGCTATCTCAGTCGGAACAAACACTCTTTCGGAGCGTGCTGCCTATATGGTAGATGTGGAAGGTTGGCTTGACAACAAAAATTTCCGTGACTACATAAGTCATCGGGAAGAAGAAGAGAACCAAGCGTTAAATGTATTTTATCCTGCAATATACGCCATCGATTTCGACAATGGCTGGTATATGCCTACAGCAGGGCAGATGAGGAAGCTGTATTCATCAAAAATATATACTCTCGATGCAATTACTGCAAATGGCGGCAGATGGTTGAAGTCGCAGAAATACTGGACTTATACAGTGCCTATAACGGATTATCCTATAACATTGAATGGTGGTACGGGTGTTTTGGAACCTACATATATTGACCGAGGCTATTATTTGCGCCCAATCCGCAATTTCGGTTTTGTAAGCGACATTGTGAAGGACAAGTATTATTGTCGTGGTGACAAGGTTGTAGATTTGGGCTACGATTTCTTTGCCGAAAACGATACGCTGATTTCACGCACCTACACTTCGTATCAGGGTTTTGACAGCATTGTAAGCATTAATGTTCATGTGCTTTCGCCTGAATATGCCCTTTCGGGAAATATGCTTGTGTGCATGGGACTGGGTACGGAAATCTCTGTAACACACGAAACTGGCACATTCAACTATTCGTGGAAAGACGAATTCAATCCCAATGAGCCAATCGGTTCGAGCAGTACACTCAGCTTGACAAATGTTACCGAAGGACATTCATATTCGGTTACTGTAGGTCAGTATTTCGAGCAGGTTGAAAAGTATTGTATGGCAAATACGCAATTTGAAGTGTCTGTAATTGAGACAGATGTGGCTATAAGCGGTGGCGGAATAGTTTGCTACAACACATCTGAAACTTTAAGCGTACCCGATGACGAAAATCTTCAATATACTTGGTATCATCCGTCTGCACCCGACAACCATCTTGGCACAGGAAGCACATTCACTACCTCAAATCTTACATCTCCTACGACATACGCGGTAAGCGTTAGCGGTGGAACATGCACAGGCACAGGAAGCATAACGGTCAATGTTGCGCCAGAATTTACAGTTTCCATCAGTGGCGACAACTCTGTTTGCTACGGCGAAAATGCAACACTCGTGGCAACACCAAGCAGCAGCGACATGGTAACATACTCATGGTACAATGCCGAAAACAATGCATCGCTTGGAACGCAAAATGCCATATCGACGTCAAACCTGTACAACAATTCGCAGTTTGGTGTAAATGCTGTAAAAACATCCGGTGTTGCGCCAACATCCAACGACGTTTTTATAGGCGACATAGTAACAAGCAACAACATTGTTGTAAGACCGTCAATGTGGATGGAAGCCGAAATACAGAACTTGGAAGCAATTGGCGTTGTTTATGCCAAGAACAACGATACGGTTCGCGTTGTAGGTCTTGACGAATATGCCAATATTCCGTGGGGAACATCGCGCTTTACAACTGGCGAATACGCTGCTGATTACAATGCTGCCAGAACCAAGATGAACGGCAAGGCAATGACCGATGCGTTGGTGGCATACAACAATTCACAGGCAAATCCTACCGAAGCCAACCATGTTGCAGCGCTGAAGGCTCGCGAAAAAGGCGAAAACTGGTACTTGCCCGCTGAGGGAGAACTTTTCACAATGGGAAATAACCTTGCAAATGTCAACTATGCAATTTCAATGGTTGAAGGAACCGAAGTAGATGCCAATTCTTACTATTGGTCGGTAACCGAAAAAACGGATGAGCGCGCATGGGCATCATTAGGCACCGGCACCCAGGACGACAGCAAGGCCACTTCGCACATTGTACGTCCTGTTACAGCATTCAGGTATTCCGACCTGATTAACTTCCGCACTTCGGCAACCTGCCGTGCAAACGACACATATACCGTAGCAGTAACACCTCAGCAGATTGGTCATACCACAGCTACCATAGAGCTCGGTCAGTCATTCGCATACCGCGACAGCACTGTAGTTTTCAATGAGGCTGGCGATTTTGACCTGCAGTGGACATTCCACAACGCTGGTGCCTGCGACAGCATAATAAACATTGCCATCGTGGTATTGCCAAGAACAGTCACCGTAACCCCGGAGGCAGACCAGAGCAAGAACTGCGGACAGACAGATCCGACATTCCAGTATTCGCTATCGGAAAACATTGATGGTGTAAGCGGAAATATTTCCCGTGAAGAAGGTGAATCGGTTGGCACTTACCAATATACACTCGGAACACTTGATGCAGGCAGCAACTACGAATTCGTTCTGAACGAAAATTCTCCAATGTTTGAAATCCTGCAATTGTATTCGGAAGAAAGTGCAAGCCACTGCAATACCTACGACTGGCACGGAAACACCTACACCGTCAGTGGCGACTACATCGACACCCTGCAAACGGCGGCTGGCTGCGACAGCATTGTAACTTTGCACCTTACAATACATAGTTCGGATACTACCCACATTTATGACACTGCTTGCTACTCATATACTTGGGCAAACAATGCATTTGGCTCTACAACATACGAGGAGTCAGGAATTTATACCCGTAATTTCAATTCATTCACAACTGGTTGCGACAGCATTGTAACCTTGCATCTTTGTATAATTGGAAATGCCAACATAGATATTTACGAAGAGGCTTGTGATTCATTTGAATACAACGGCATTCCATACTACGAATCAGGTACGTTTACTTCATGGCGTTCATCACCATACGGCTGCTACTATTCCGAAACACTGCACCTTACGATAACCTACACTCCAGCAGTTCCACAAGTAACCACCACGCCTAACACATTATGTTCAGGCGGAAGCGATGGCTCAATTACCGTAACGGCACCACTCAACGACAGCTACGAATATTCAATTGACGGCGTTAACTTCCAAAGCAGTCCGGAATTTACAAATGTTGACGAGGGAACTTATACTCTTGTCGTTAGAAACGGAGAATGTACGAATGAAACCGAAGTAACAGTTGCTTCTTTGGTTGTTCGTCCGACTATAAACCTAAACTCATCAACTAATGTAATATGTGAAGGCGAATCCTTGATTCTCAGTGCTGAAGGTTCATCGGCAGGCGACAACATTTCGTATTCGTGGACAGGACCAAATGGTTTTGCAAGTACAAGTGAATCCAATTCCATTTCAAATGCATCAACCGAAAATGCTGGAGAATACCAACTTACAATTTATAACAGTGAAACAAGCTGCGACATGACAGCAAGCATAAATGTTGTAGTCAATGTGGCAACATACGGAACTGATGTACAGTCGGCATGCGATTCGTTAATCTGGATTGACGGTAACACCTACTATGAATCGACCGATGAACCAACATTTGCTCTCACCAATGCCAATGGCTGCGACAGCATTGTTACGCTAAATCTTACAATCACCCACTCGGTATCGTCAACCTATGAAGCAAGCATTTGCCCGGGCGAATTGCCATACGAATACAACGGACAGCAATATGCCGAAGCTGGAACATACACGATTCGTCTATCTGCCGAAAACGGTTGCGACAGCATTGTTACGTTTACGCTGAATGTATATGAAGATTTCCATACGACCATAAATGTGGATGTCTGCGCCTACGACATGCCGTACATCTTTGACGACAGCACATTGAACGAAGCAGGCACATATACATTTGTATATCCGTACACACCTTGTGATAGTGTTGTAACCCTTGTGCTCAATGTCCACGAGTCGCCTGAAGTTTCTGTAAGCCAGACAACAAGCGGCAACGAAATCACCATCACTGCAGAGGGAGCATCGACCTACGAATGGGAAACTAGCGAAACAACACCTAGCATAACGGTTGAAGCTGCCAACGACACAATCTGGGTTATAGGCTACAGCGAATACAATTGTGCCGACACGGCGGAGGTTGTCATAAACGACTTGTCGGGTATTGATGGAATACAGTCGGCAATCAATGTTTATCCTATTCCGTCCAATGGCGTTGTGTTCGTTGAAGGCGAGAATGTGATTTCGGTGGAAGTTTTGGACTTGAACGGCAAGATTGTTAATGCAATTCCGGTAAATTCAAGCATAACAGAAATTGAACTTGATGTTCCATCTGGCGAATATTTCCTGCGAATAGAAACCGAATATGGCTTGTTAACGCGAAAGATTGTGGTTATGCGCTAATAAGTTGCTTTCAGTATTTCCAATATTCAACGGGGGGACAATTTGTCCCCCTGTTTTATTTGGGGCGGATGTATTGGGAGGTGTTTAGTGATAAGAATATCCTATCAAACATAAAGAAAAATGATGATTCGCTTTTTTACGTTTCGCTCAAGCCGCGAGGGCTTTTACTTTTTTTGTCACCAAAAAAAGTAAACAAAAAAAGTGTGTCCGCTGCGTCTGCTTCGCTAAAAATCGACTGCACTGCGCTAAAAGTCAGAAACTTGTCTCCGTTTCTCTCCGACTTCAAACAGTCTGACTTTTTTCGCTTCGTTTAGCCGATTTTCTTAACGCTCACCAGCCAAGGCGGCAATCAAGGTATCGCTTTCAGCGATGGATAAAAAAACGAAATCCGTCTTCGCGAGATTCCGTTTGTAAATCTCCTCGCACTTTTTCTATTATCCCTTTTATTTGTTTTATAATTTCGGTTTATTCCTGCGGATTGCAAACGGCACGCACAGAAAATCCCCAGTAACGATATACATCGTATATGTACAATCCATTCGAACTGAAACTGCCGAATATCGCGTACGGCGCATATTCACCAACGGAACTCGTCCAATAGCCGCCATTGGTATCAACCTGATAAAGTTCAAATTCGTAACGATGCCCTGCAACTGGAAGAAGAATCGAATTGCCGTTGGGACCTACAAACAACAGTCCGTATGCTGTCCATGTACGAGTGCAATTCTCAAATAATTCCTGCATTTCAGTAGAAGTTGGCATACGCCAGCCCTCGCCCCAGTTAGCCGTTGCAACATCGTCGCAAGCCTCCAAAACAGTCAAATTGTCGGTAAAACCGTTGCTGCCGTAGGTCGGGCTATTGCAATATTTGGTCAGCGTATTGGCGCTTCCGTTGCAATATCTGTAGTAATTCCAGTCGTAGATTGCCTTGGGTGAAACTTCGCCCCACGCATAATAGTTTCCGTAGCTTTCCTGCGATGATGCGCCAACATTGCAAGTTGCCCAGCATGTACCACTCGGAAGTCCGAGATTAACCCATTCGTGTCCGTTCAAAGTTCCCTGACTTGGATAATAAAAATTCAATGTCAAATCTTGGCTTTCTACCTGCTGCTGAACAACGGTAACACTTGCCATGACCATACCGTCAATAGTTGCATATCCAACATAACGCATATTGTCGCCAGCATGGAAATCATTGTCCGATGTTAGTTTTGTTGTGATATTGCCCGAAAAACCAGAATATTTTATGTCGTTGGCACTGCCATATCCGACATTTACCATCTTTAAGGAGTAATGCTTGTCGCCAATAAGTGCATTCAGTATATATGTCTGCGGTTTAGCTGCTGTAACAACAAATGCATGGTTGCCCTCATTCAACTTGCCGTCATACAAGGCGTAAACTTTCCCTGTAACATCAAGCAGCTGCATACTTACATTCTCGTCATGAAAAACAGGGACTTCGATGCTGGTTTCTCCGTAAAACGGGTTCGGTACATTTTGCAATAGACCTTGGTTTTCTACATATGTTGCACTAAAGCTGGTACTTGACACAAGCATTAAGGTGGTGTCGGGATATTCAATGGTATCCGTCCAGTTGCGTGTCAGATTTGTAGCAACCACTCTGTCAAGCTGGCAATATTCAGAGCCATTTAGTTGTCCTGAAAAACGGATAGTTATTCCTTGCGAAAATAATCCTATGCAAATAGTTAGGAGAAATATTGTTGTGTATAGTTTCTTCATTGCTTGAATTGTTTGTCAAGCGCGAAGATAAAAATTTATTTTGTGTCAATCAGATATTTAAGATTTATTTATGATTTGAAACCTTGAACCTTCCTTAGAACAAATACCCCATCTTCACATAAAAATTCGTCATCTTGCCGTTATCCTGCTTGTTCAAGGCGGTTGCCCAGTCAACCGAAAGGATGAAGTTTTCGTTCATGGCGACTTTCAGGCCGATTCCCGCTGCCGAATGTGGCATGTAGGTTTCTTTTCTCGACAGGTTGAAATAGTCCTCGTACTTGTCTGTACGTCCCGTTGCAATGTTGTTGGCGGTTATGGCTGTCCTTAATTCAGTTTCATCGAGCTTGTAAGGCTGGGTAACAACGCCCATGTCAAAGAACGGGTTTAGACCAATGTAGAAATGCTGCTTTCCGATGTCGAAGTTTACAATTTTGGTTCTAAGTTCAACATTTGCGTAGGCAAAACCATTCGCCAGAATTCTGTTACGCATAATTCCGCGCAGCGAATTTCCGCCACCAAGTCCTTCGTATATAACGCGCTGTATGAAAAGCGTGTTGAGGTAGGTGTTCATGTAGAACGGTGATTCTCCAGCGATTGTATTCTGTGTTCCAATTCGGTAGGCAAATGTAACCCTGTCCTTGTAAATCGGCACATACTGCCTGAAGTTGAAGTTGAACTTGAGGTGGTTGTATTCTGTCTGGTTGCCAAAAGCTGCCGAATAAGTAAAGAAAGCATCTGCGTAGATTCCGCGCGATGGGTTTGAACGCTTGTCGCGGCTGTCGAAGGTGATGCCGCCACGTACATACGGATGCCAGCCGCCATTGGCTTCGTCGGGTTTTATTATTCCCCAACTTCTGTAGAGTTCATAAAGGCCTTGTACCGACGGGTCTAGGTATTTTCTGTCGGTGGGCTGGCGTTTGCCGTTGAGCATGTCGATGTCGCACTCGTCAATCATATAGCCGAGTACGCCAAGTCCAGCATTCCATTTCCAGTCGCCAGAGATTGTTCCTTCAATGTCGGCAGCTACGCGTACAAGGTCGCGTTTGTACTTGTAGAATGCACGCGAAAGGTATTCGCTCGAATCCTTCTTTGCATTGTGCCAGCCCATGTGGTAGAGTGTCGGATATCCGTTGTAGCCATAGAAGTCGCACATTGCATCGGGCAGATACGAAACGTCTATCGTGAGGCGATGGTCGGGAATCAAATATTTTGAATCGTAGAAGAAGCGGAACAAACCGTATCTTTTTGTGGTATAGGCCGCTTCTACATAGAACGAATGTATGTATTCGGGGTATTGGCTTCCGTCACCATAATAATATATGTTCGACAATGCACCGAACTGGAATCCGAGGTCGGCATCGTAGGCAACGCTCGGCAATATTCCGAAATTCCATCCGGTCTTTACTTTTGATGTGTCTTTTGCTTCTGTTGTAGCCATTACGCTGCCAGCAAACGCAACCAAAATGGCGATTATTAAGATTTTTCTCATTGTATGCGGTTTTTTATTTTTAGAACAATTTGAGCAAATATGCTATCCCAACTCCCATGTAAGTGCCTATGGCATAGCCGATAAGTCCGATTACGATACCGCTAATCAGCACCTTCTTGTTTCCCATAGCACCTACTACTGGCGGAATGAAAGGTGGCGAGCAGAAAAGTCCCACTTGGGCTACGGTGTATAGGTCGCCATTGATTTTTGTAAATCGGCAGAAAATGATGTGGATAATCACCGATACCAGCATTATGTACAGCACGAACAATCCGAGCGAAATTGCCGACAAGTCGATGCTGTATGGATTGAACTGCGAAGCTACTGCTATGCTGAATATGAGTATGAATATCATGCCAAGCTCGAAAGTTTTTGGCAGGGTGCGGATTTTCTTGGAGAACGATGCTATTATAGATAATGTGGTGATAGTAAGAATGATTACCAGTTCGTTGAGTTTTCCTGTACCAGTTTCCTTGTCGCCGACAATGCCAAGGTTGTAGAGCAGCAGCGACAATCCTGCACCTATAGCGAGGAATCCGATTGACAGAAGCAATCCAAGCATTGTTTTCGGGAAAACACCCTTGTCGAGCATTTTGCCGTAGTTTTCAATGCCTTGGTCTTCGAGGTTGCTGTCGATGGCTGTTTCTGAAGTCGATTCGTCGGGGAAGGGCAGAATTTTGCGGAAAAGCCTGTATCCGCCGCCGGTGATGAACATTATAAGCGGGAAGGTAATGAGCATCTGGAATGTAAGCACGAGGGTGATTGTTGTCGGGTCAACACCGAGAGCCGCGCCCAGAGCATTGAAGTTCATTGTTCCGCCAGTGTAGATGCCCGTCATCATTGCCGACACGTTTTCGATGTCGTTTACGCCTGTATTTCGGAAGATGAAGAATCCGGAAACTACGGCAACTGTAATTGCAATAATTCCGCCGATAAGGGCCAGAATTGTTTTTGGCAGGGTGCGTGTCCACAGCTTGAAGTCGCAGTTGAAAAGCATAAGCGGTATGGCAATCGGCACCGATATGTTCATTATCATTTTCTGTATGCTCTCGAAAGTGGCGGCATCGGCAGTGCCAGGTTCAAACTGCACGAATCCCGTGAGGCTCATTATAATACCTACTGCGTAAGCGAGGATTACGGTTCCTATTTTCTGTAATATTTTCCATTTATGGAATGCCGAAACTATTATTATCGGGAAAAGCAGGTATATGGCGGTAGCAATAATTATTTTTTCCATGTCTTTATATATTTCCTTTCTTTCTTGCTGGCGCAAAGGTAGGGCATTCGTTGGTAAGAAAATCGGTGCGGGTGGATGTTTAATTAAATTGTGGTTGTTAATACCGAAATGGTATATGGCAAAAAAAAGGACGGCATTGCACCGTCCTTGATTGTGTTTTTAGTCTCCTGCGGAGAGAAATCTTACAAATTGACACAAATCTTTCAAATCTATTTGTTTAATTGCTCACTTCGTGTCGCGAGCTAAAGGTTTGAACCCTATTTGTGTGATTTAACTTCGTTGAGGGCTTCGCCGTTCTGCCGTTAGGCACTCCAAAATAAAAAAGGACGGCATTGCACCGTCCCAGTTTTTAGTATATGAGAAATTTTATTCCTTTATGAATTTCAATTCCTCAGTCTCTCCGTTTATTCTTTCCACCTTTACGATGTACTCGCCGGGGCGGAGACCGCTGATGTCGATTGTCATTGCGGTGGTGCGGAGAAGGGTGCGACCTGCAAGGTCGATGACGGTGGCGCTGACGAAGCCATCACCGAAGATAGTGACCATATCGCTGGCGGGGTTCGGGTAGAGCGACATTGCCGTGGTAACTGGGGCGGTTATGCCGTCGCAGACCTGCGCGGTGACGCGTATAGTCTTGGTGGCGGAACATTCGCCTTGGGTAACCTTAATGGAAACGCTCTGTGTACAAGCATTGTCAAACTGAAGCATTTCGGTGCAGCCTGTACCGCCTGTGCTCCACTGATAAGAATCGAACTCGCCGCAGGCATCCAAGTAGAACTGCTGGGCGGTGCAAACGGTGGTATCGTTTAGCCCGATAGTGAGAGGCGGCAGCACTGTGGCGTGGACAAATACAACACTGTCACCTTCTGGATACATAAAAGTGTAATCTCCTGATGCGGTGAGGGTTACGCCTTGCTCCACATCACCATAGCAGAAAGTAGTCGTATCGTAAATGTAGGTTTGGCAAGGCAGACCGAACTTGGCAATGAACAAGTCCCCACCGTGTTCGTCCCATATTGAATCCCTGCCGAAAACCATATAGTTGTCGAATCGGCCGACAGTGTATAATTCTCCAAAGTTGTTTATGCAAGTGCCGTATGGTTCAGTTTGGTTCTGAGCGTAGCAGGGTATCTGCATTACATCAGTCATGTTTCCCTGCATGTCCCATTCGCAGATGCCAAATCCGCTGACTGTTGTTCCGCTCACCCCTTCTGGAAGCTGTGCAGTTGGCATATATGTGTGGTCGCCGCAGGTAAGCCCGAACGTTGACCACCCTACGCCTGCATAGAGTTTGTCGTTATGCTTTGCAATACCGCCAATAGCAGTGCCTAATGAATTAGGTATGCTATACCACTTGTAGTTGCCGTCGGTATCGTAGCAGGCCATTACGTAAGTTAAATTTATCCACTCGGCATGATCTCCGTCGTAATTGTTAAATACAGTGTCGTTCTCTCCGAAAATGGTGTAACTGTAGCCTTGAAATGGATTAACATATAGTGTCGTGTCAAGGTTGGATTTCATTTTGGGCATAGCGTATCCACTGATATAAATATTGCCAGTAGGCTCGTCAAGAAGCATATTTTTAAATTCCGTTTGTCCAAATGGACCGAAATTTTTTGTATAGTCAACCCACAAAATTTCACCTTGGCTGTTCATTTTCAATAAGAAACTAAAAACAAAACTAGGAGTAGTATAATAATCATCCGAAGGTACGAAATCAGGATTGGTAAGATACACATGATTATTGCCGTCAAATTCTATATCTATGGGCAAGGAAGGTTCCACACCATGTCTGTACCTCATAATGGCCGTTCCGGTAATGTAAACGTTGTCGTCCGAATCGGTTTCCATTTCGTCAAACCAAATATCAATGCCGTAGAAGTTCGGGTCGCTAATATTGCGGATTAACGGCTTGCAATATATAAGGTTGAAATCTCTGTCGAACTTCAATATGTTGTGATGGTACTTGTTGTCCTCTGGCATTATTGTGTCGGTAATAGGTTCCCAGTTGTGTTTAAAGACCATTTTTTGAGGAATTATGTTATACAGGCTGTCATGACACGTGAAATGCATGTGTGAAAGCATATAGTAGTTTTGCTGGTTGTCGATTGCAAAGGGGGTTGGTCGCATATTTTCTGTCATAAATAATTCAAAAGTCATTTTATAATCGTAATCGTAGTCTTCCATATTCTCTTTGTAAAGCTGGAACAATTGGTAGTCGATGATATTTCCGTCAAGGTCAAGTTCCATTATGTATGAGTTTCGTCTATTTGCATAGAACGGGAAAGTAAGGCTGTCGGTATAGTCGTATGCTTCCAAGTAATTGATATGTGAATTAGGAACGGTGGTGTCGAGGAAATGTGTATAACCGACATTGTTGGTTACATAAGTTCCATGCAGGTACAGGCGGTTGTTTTTCAGAATCATGTCATACGCCTGATTATTTCTATTGGTAGATGAGGATATTATCTTGTGCCACACAAGATTGCCATTGCAGTCGAACTTGGCGACAAAGGAACCGCAACTATTAAGCAAACTAATCCATTCGTCATCTAGGATTTCATAGTCTTCATAATAACCGTAAAACGAAGCTCCGTCGCCGAAATCGCAGAATACGTAGGCATTGCCTTCTGCATCTAGGAGAAGTTTGTGCGGATAATTCAAATACTGGTTGTTCTGGTCTCTGGAAGAACCACCGAATCTAAGTGCGTACTGCCATTGCATATTATTTTGTGCAAAGCTGAATGAAATCGCAAACAGCATGGATACAACGAGAAATGACTTCTTCATATCTATAAAATTTAAAATTAGACATAATATTAACGCAGGAATTTGGAAATGGTTGCCTCGAAAAAAAATTTTTTTTGAAATTTTTTTTTGTTTCTATGGGCTACGCCCGTTTGAATGGCTGACGCCGTTTCTGGTTTCACGTTTCTGGTTTCACGTTTCAGGTTTCAATGGCTTCGCCGTTTCTGGTTTCAAGTTTCAGGTTTCAATGGCTTCGCCGTTTCTGGTTTCACGTTTCAGGTTTCTATGGCTTCGCCGTTTCAAAGTTTCAAGTTTCTGGGTTTGATG
>JAGCNN010000149.1 GCA_017645925.1 Bacteroidales bacterium | reverse complement strand
CTCACACGACACGTTCCTTAGTCGGTTTGTTTCACAGAGCTTCCTCGCCTTAGCAGAGCAAAAGTCCTCCGTTTGTTTTGCTTTGCTTTCGGCTTACGGAAGGTTCGCTTTGTTTTACGGAATGAACAAGGTAGTGATGTTTTAGCGGACAACAATGAAAAAAAAATGTAATTTTGCACAACTAAAAAATTGCGAACAATGGAATTTTATGATACGATAAAAGGCCTTAACTGGGAGGAAGTTACAAAAAGCATTTATGCAAAGACGGATGCCGATGTGCGCCGTGCATTGAGCAAGGAAACATTGAATTTGGAAGACTTCAAGGCGCTGATTTCGCCTGCTGCCGAGAAATATCTTGAGCAGATGGCGCTGATGTCGCGCAACCTTACCCAGAAGCGTTTCGGAAAGGTGATTTTGCTCTATATCCCGATGTACCTGTCGAACGAGTGCAGCAACCACTGCATCTACTGCGGCTTTAACCACAACAACGACATTGCCCGCAAAACCTTGACAGATGACGAGATTATGGAGGAGATAAAGGTCATAAAGTCGATGGGCTACGACAATGTGCTGCTGCTCACTGGCGAATGTCCGAGCATTGCAGGCGTCGATTACATCGAGCATGCCATCAGACTGTGCCGCGACCATTTTGCCGCCATAAACCTTGAGGTCTTCCCGATGAAAGTCGAGGAGTACAAGCGTATGGAACAGGCTGGCTGCAACAGCGTTTACATATATCAGGAAACCTACAACGAAGGCCGCTACAAGATTTATCACCCCAAGGGAATGAAGAGCAATTACAAGTGGCGTCTCGGCACTCCCGAAAGGATTGCGCAGGCAGGAATTCACCGCGTTGGTCTTGGTGCACTTATCGGACTTGAGGAATGGCGCACCGAAATGTTCTTCCTTGCTTCGCATCTGCGTTTTATGACGAAGAATTACTGGCGCACCAAGTACAGCCTTTCGTTCCCGCGTATGCGTCCTGCTGCCGGCGGTTTCCAACCCAACTTCCTGATGAGCGAGAAGCAGTTTGCACAGACCTTGTGGGCATTCCGCATCTTCGACAACGATGTTGAAATGTCAATGTCAACGCGCGAAACCAGCAATATGCGCAACCATTTCATAACCCTTGGTGTAACATCGGTAAGCGCAGGCTCTCATACCGACCCGGGCGGCTATGCCCACCCCGACAGGGAACTTGAGCAGTTCCACATAAACGACGGCCGTTCTGCAGCCGAAATGGAAAAGATGATTCGAGCACAGGGCTACGATGTAATTTACAAGGACTGGGACAAAACATTAAGGTAAAAATATGCATAGTGGTTATGAAATCTTTTCATAGCCACTTTTTTTTGTTACGATTGTAGATACAAATATAGCACTGCCTTAACAAGTTCTCCTTCGTAGCCATATGTATTGTCGTTACAAAAAAAAGCCCCGCACAAGGCGAGGCTTTAATTTTTATCGCTATTGTAAAATTACTTTACAACATTGATCTTAACAACGCTTTCGTTAACCTTTACGAAGTAGGTTCCGTTTGCGAAGTTGCTAGCGTCGATAGTCTGGTTCGAAGCAGCATTTTCGATGCTTGCTACAACCTGACCAAGTGAGTTAACAACAACGATGGTAGCACCTTCTGCGTTAGCAACGGTGAACATATCGTTTGCTGGGTTAGGATATACAGAAACTGCTTCTGCGATGTTTTCTTCAACTGAAACAACATTTCTTGTTATATGCAAGCAAGCTGTGTTGTTGTTTGCATTGTTGTCAACACCTGCGTATGTAGCGGTGAGGCATACATCGAAATTTGAAGGAAGGCTCATTTGATCCAACTCTTCTGCAGTAAGAGTTATGTCATAATGTATTACCGTATTGTCATTAGGATCTTGGTATCCATAAATGAATGTGAAATATCCTGCGGCAAGTGAGTTTTCTCCTGACAAATCCATTGGCTGAGAAATAATTTCTTGATTATTGATAGAGAAAGAAATATTTACACTAGCAGATGTTGCATCTGGTCCAATGTTTTGGATATAAGGATAAACTGTAAGAGGATCGTTTGCACCCAATGTGATGTTTGTTTCAGCAGCTTGGTAAGGAGCAGTTTCGCCTGCCAAGAAACCAGCAGTAATGTCTGAATTTTCAATATAGGCACCACCATCATCTACATAGAATGCTAAGCAAAGTTCAGCGCCATAGGTTTGTATAGTTGTCTCAGTTTCTTGATAGAAAAGAGCATTATTATTTACGATTTCCATTGATTGAGAACTTCCTTGAGGAGTATAAGTTTCTGAATACATATAGTTCTGAGATGTAATACTTGCATCTGCTAATTGTTGCCATGTAGCAATAGGCATAGCATCACCAACTTGTAGAATATCCATTAAAAATACTGTATTTCCAGCACATTCAATAACAATCCAGAAATTAGTTGAACCAATTGTGTAAGGAGTGGTCAATTCAACAACATTTTCACCAAAAGCTGTCTGGGTATATGCCTGAGAATATGCTTCTGTTCCGTAGCAACCGTCTGTATATAAGATTGCTCCGTCAGTTAAATATTCATCTGAATATTGTCCGCCTTCATAAATCTTAATGGTAAAATTGTTGTTAGTGTATGAAGCATAAGTTGCAGCACCCTGACCAGTAATGTTCTGTGGGTCGCAAGTGGAGAATTTAACTTTTGTAATAGTGTTGCCAGCAGCATAGCTTGATGAGAATTGTTCACCTCTCATAATGATAGCATGTCCTGTTGTAATACCAAGAATGTTGCTACCACTCTGGTTTCCTACCCAAGCTGATCTTTCTGCTGTTGCAGGGTTTGTCGTTTCATATCTTTCAGAAACGGTAAATGTCTTCTGTGCGAAGCATACACTACCTATTAATAAGGCAGCCAAAATCATGTAAAATTTCTTCATAACATTAAAATTTAAATTAATAATAAGTTTCTTTTTAAAATTTGAACTGCAAGTTTAATAAAGTTTTTGATATGGTGTAACTTTTTTTTGTGATTTTTATACAATACATATCACAAACGTCATAATAGGCTAATGTTCCAATACTTCACTTGATGCCAATAATATATTATAAAGTGCTGTTTTTTTATATGCTTGAGCTTGTCCGGTGAAGTTGTCGTAGGTCGGTACTAATAAAAAATGTACTTTTGCAAACCAAACAAGCAAAGTAATGGAATGTAGTTTTTGTCCAAGAAAATGCAAGGTAAACCGTGCTGACAAAGAAGGTTTCTGCAGAGTTAAAGGCTTGACTGTGGCTCGTGTCGGGATACACGAATGGGAAGAACCTTGCATATCGGGAACTCATGGCAGCGGAACAATTTTCTTTTCGGGCTGCAATATGAGATGCGTTTTCTGCCAGAACGATGCAATATCACGTACAAATTACGGACGCGAAATTTCTACCGAGACTCTTGGCAAATTGATGCTGTACCAGCAGAATACTGGGGCTGAAAATATAAATCTTGTAAGCCCTACGCAGTTTGTCGGTCAAATAGCCGAAACTCTTGAGAAATACAAGTCGCAAATAAAAATTCCGATAGTCTATAACAGCAATGGCTACGAATCGGTAGAGCAGTTGCGCCGCCTAAGTGGGCTGGTAGATGTTTATCTTCCCGACCTCAAATATGCCGACAATAGCCTCGCCGTCGAATACTCGTCGGCTCCACATTATTTTGAGGTCGCCGCTGCTGCTATTGCCGAAATGAAACGCCAAAGGCCCAAAAATGTTTTTGTAAACGGAATGTTGCGACGCGGTGTAATTGTCCGTCATCTGGTATTGCCCGGCAATCTTGCCAATAGCAGGCGTGTTCTCGATTATCTTGCCTCCTTCGACCGAAATATTTACGTCAGCCTAATGGCTCAATATTTTCCCACCAAAGATGTCAAGGCTCATCCGCTGCTTGGGAAAACGCTCACGCAGGACGAATACGATGAAATATGCTCGTATTTCAAGCAATGCGGGCTTCATAACGGATACTTTCAGGAGTTGAGCAGCAATTCCGAGAGCTATGTTCCCGACTGGTCGATTGATAGGCTTGATAAGGTTTTGTCTGAAATATAAATCCTACTTTGACAAGATATAGAATTCCGTTCTTCGGTTCTTAGCCCTGCCTGCTTCGGTCTTGTTGTCGGCGATAGGCATATTGGGACCATAACCCTTGTAGCTGATGTTGGCTCTTGGAACACCCTTCGACAGAAGATAGTCGTAAACGGCCTTTGCACGTTGGTTCGAAAGTGTTATGTTGGTCTGTGCGCTACCGATGTTGTCGGTGTGACCGCGAATCTCAACTTTTACAGTAGGATTTGTCTTGAGAAAATCGGCAAATTCGTTCAGCACTGCATAACTCTTGCTGTTTATCTCGTAGGATGCAGTTGCGTAGTATATGTCGTTTATCTGTACCGACTTGCCTGCTTCTATAGGCTTCACTTCAAAATTGACTTCAATTGGCTTTTCAAAGGTTTCTTCGGTAGGTTCAATCAGCGTTGACGAGAAACTGTAGTCCTCCTTTTTTACAACCATCAGGAAATCATCGTTTTCGTCCTTGGCAGTTACAGCTACGGCATAATGTCCGGTTTCGGCATCTACCACGCCTTCCGAGACTTCTTCGGTACGGGTGTTTTTCACTTCTAGTTTTGCATCGCTGAGTGCATGTCCGTCGTCATCAACAAGTTGTCCCTTCACAAGGAATACCTTTTCGGGACGTGCTTCCTTGTACAAGTCGATTGCATAAATATCCCAGCCGCCCTTGCCATTAAGCTTGTTTGATGCAAAATAAGCCTTGGTACCTTGTGTGTTAACCACAAATCCCAAATCGTTGTTCTTGGTGTTTATAGGATAACCAATATTAATAGGTGTAGTCCAGTCGCTGTCCCTGAATTTTGAGAAGAAAATGTCGTAACCGCCAATTCCAAGATGTCCATCGGACGAGAAATACAAGGTCTGGCTGTCGGAATGTATGAATGGCGACTTTTCGTTTCCGGGAGTATTTATCTTTGGACCCAGATTTTTTGCCTTGCTCCAGTTTCCTTTTTCGTCCTTAGTGGAATAGTAGAGGTCCGAAGTCGGGTTGTCGGGATTGAATCCGATATTGCTTTCGCGAATGCTGGCAAAGTAAAGCGTTTTTCCATCGGCAGAAATAGACGGCTGGCTTTCCCAAGTCTTTACACCGTTGATGTTAGGACCGAGCGACTTCAGTTCCGACCAACCGTCGCCGGTGCGGGTTGACATATATATGTCGCAGTTGTCGTAGTCGCGGCTTACGAATTCACATATTGTGATGAAAAGCGTCTTGTTGTCAATCGAGATGGAAGCGGCGCCTTGGTTTTTGCCCGAGTTGAACGGATATGGCAGCGGTTCGCCCGGCGAAAAAACCAGACCTGCATCGTCGGAGGCCTGCGAAACAGTAAATTCTTCAACATATCTCTCGCCGTAAATCGACTGCACTTCCTTCTTCATGTATCTCTTTGTGAACAATGCCAACGAGCCGTCGGGTGAAATCAGCGGCAGATAGTCGTCGTAAGCACTTGACACACCTTCAACTATTACTGGCTCAAAAGGTACAGGGTTGTCAATAAGGTTGAGATATTGTTCAATGTAATGGTAGGTGCTTTCGGCATCAATGTAGTACTTTGTGCCCGCTTTGCTATTGTCAATATATGTTTTCAGGTATTTCTTTGCTACATCAAGCTTGTCGTGGCTGAAAAATATTTTTCCAAGCGTATAGCATACCTCGTAGTTCTGGTACGAAGGGCAAATCTTTGCAACGTTCTCGAGGCACTTCACATAACGCGAATAATAGTTGTTCTGGCTTTTGGGATCTTTTGCACTCTTGTACTTTGAGTAATTTATTTCGGAACTTGCCACCCAAGCTTCGGTAAATTCGGGTTCTTCGTCAAGTATTTTTGCAAAAACTGCTTCGGCATCGTTCATCTTGCCGTCGTTGAGCAACTGCACGCCCTTCTGGAAACTCTTTATCAGCTTCTTGTCGTCGATGTCGTTGCAGAAGTCGCCGTCAAATTGGGCGTAACTGCGTAGTGCACCTACAGTCAAGATTATCAGCAATATGAAAAGTCGCCTTGCCATTTAGAAAGCAAATAAATAGCAAAGATAATAAAAATATGCAGAATGGATGCAAAGTTTCGCAAGAATTTTTCGGAAGGCTCACAGGCTTGCAGGCTCACAGGCGAACAGTCTGTCCAGGTGGTTTTGTGTTAGCCTGTTAGTTCTATTCGATATGGAAGCGAAATTCACGAGATGTTATATATTGTATGTTGTGTGAGAAAATATGCAGTATATGTGCGTTTTTTTTGAAATGTATTTTGATTTTAAATTTATGTTTATATTTGTGGCGTTAAATAATTAAATTTTTTGTCATGAAAAGAATAGCATTATTATTTACAATTTTGGTTTTAGTTTTTGTAGGTATTTCTTGTAATAAGTACGAAAACAGGGGTTGCCAATTGGCTGCTGTCTCATTAAGATACCCAGAAATAAAAGAAGCTGATACATTAAAGGTGTGCATAATAAAGACAGAACAAAACGATTTGTCATCAGTCGTAGGAGTAAGCAAATTTGAAATTATTAATTGCAACCATTTCCCGTTAGAACTCAATGATATTGATCATGAACGTTATGGCTATGGCGAATATTTCAACGATTACATTGTATATATTGAAAATACCGAATATAGGGACACTGTTACAGACATTAAAATAGAGTGGGAAGAGCCATGCAAAGTTGCTAATTGCCAATATAGATTTAATGGTGAACTTCACAATGGTAATGGCGGTTTTATAGACATTTATCCAAGGGGGAAATAATTAATTAGGTTAACAGGCTGGCGGTCTGTTCGACTGGCCTTCTATTAGACCATTTGCCCACTTCAAACAACATAAAACCATATAAAAATTCAGCGGACGCTTCGATTTCGTTATAAATCAAGACATTCCATTTATATTCATATTGAACACTTGCTGTGTTTGCAGATTAATACAAATAGTCCAGTACGAATCACCACCATCATGTACCTCAATAAGAACATCAGATAAGTGCTTAATATCTCGAACGATACCTTTTGTTATTAAAGTTATATAAACAATCACTTCTTTTTCTGGTGTTATATAGCCTATATATTGGCGATAATAATTTTTTAGAGTCGTTTTGTTTAAACGACACCTCGTCTTCCAGAAAGATTCCCATGTTTTTATATATTCTTTTACATATCCAGTATTCATATTTTCCCTTAAAATCTTTTCTGCTTGAACTATGTTTTCTTCCGTTAATGTATAACGGCGGGACCCTATAGGGACATCACCAATAATAATTTCTGGAGGGAATCCTCCTATTGAATCTTCCCTAGAAAAAACGTATCCATAATAATCCTCGCCTTCAATAAAATATGATTCTTGTGAATATACCCCATGACCTAGAATCAATAATGCTATAGTTATAAATAAATGTTTCATATTTTCGATAATTAATGACTATCCCTCTACGATGCAAAAATAGGGAAATAATGAATAGAACAAAAAAATATCGCATTTTTGGGCTAACAGGCGTTTGGCTATGAAACACCAATAATATATTTGATTGTATGTAAAAATGTAAAATTTTGCATCTCAATCGGCACAACGAATTTCATTCGGCGCAAATCATTGCACCGCTACAAATCTTTGAACATTAAACGTTGAACTTGAAACCAAAAACGGGCGTAGCCCATTGAAACGTGCGTCAGCACAAGAAACCTTGAAACGGCGCGAGCCATTGAACGGCGAAGCCATAGAACGGCGAAGCCCTCAACGAAGTTAAACTTAGAAACTTTTTTTCGCTATTTGTTTGAAATACAAAAAAATGTTGTACTTTTGCGGCTCGAAATTTTTTATAAATAATGTCTAACCAAATTAATTGTTTTTTAAGTTAAATGACAACAAAGAACATTCAGCCCATCGAGGATTTCAATTGGGATGCCCTGGGCAAAAAGGAAACTGAATTCGACGGTGTAAGCCGCGAAGAAATGGAAAAGAAATACGGTGAAACCTTCAGCCAGATTCAAGAAGGCACTGTAGTAGAAGGAACAGT
>JAGCNN010000148.1 GCA_017645925.1 Bacteroidales bacterium | reverse complement strand
CGGCACCAAGGAACGCAACAACTGCAATGGCTACGGCACAATGGAACACTGCATAGCACAAGCCCTCGGACAGCCAGAAAAACTGACTGCCTACAACACATATCAGGTCAAGGACTATGCCAAATTCGAGCTGGCAGGATTTTCGGAACCCGCAAAACGCCAGTACCGCGACGAGCACTGGGAGAATGATTTGCAGATGGCTTACGATGCAGGGAAACGGATGGCTTACGTATGCTCCGTATGGCAAATCGCTTCTAAGTGATATCCATCCAAATTTTGTACGGTTTGAGGTAGTGGAAAACACCAACCACAAAACATTTGATTTTACTCATAGCGGCAAGCCGTATCGTCCAAGTACGCAAGGGTGCTTTGGGCTGGATTTGCCAATATGGAACGGCAATTTCGGTAAAGACAGTCTATTCGGCATAAACATTAGCCTTACTGCATCGGCTTATTTGTGGATGGACTTGTTTGAATCGCAAACTTCACCAGTTATAAACACAGATTACCGAATTAGTCTGCCAACGGCAACATTCATTCATCGCCATAACCGCAAGTTTCTGAAAAACTATTCCGTTGCATGGTCTCCTTTTAAGCACGAATCTACGCATATCGGCGACGAGATACAAATTAAGCGGAAGGAAGCGGGTTATGCAATACGGAGAGTTAACGTAAGCTACAACTATACCGAATTGGCATTCACCCTAAACGAACCCGAAGACAGGACTGTGCAATGCCACACTTTCCGTGTAGGTTTTATGCATTTATTTTTTCCGAAAGAAGGTTGGTACAGGATTACCTCATCGGCGGGAGACGGGGATGCATCGCTTGCACATCCTACAGTGTCACCATTTGAAGCATATTTCCAGTATCAATACCAAACGCCCACATCACGACATGGCATTCAAGGCGTAATTTCGGCAGAGATACGCAACAGGGTGATTTATGGATACGATTTGACCTAAAAAACCGGTGATACCGACAACAGCCCGTCCGACCATCGGGGCTTCACTTACAATCTTTTCCTTGGAATTCGATACAATATTCCAGGTTATGACGGCTATTTCAGCCGTTTCTCCATCGGATTTAGACTATATCACGGCAATTGTCCATTCGGGCAGTTCCGTTGCATCAAGCAATACAATCAAGCGGGCATAGCTTTGGTGTTCCAATAAAATAGTGTAGAATAAATTGAACAGGGGAATTTATAAGCGAAATCTGTAAATTCCACCGAACTATAGTTTCATTTTTTTGTCAAGTCATAAAAACGAATTACCTTTGCCATCGCTTTGGAAGGAGTCGCCGTGATAGTCATGCAGCCCTCAATAAGCGCAAAATGACTTTTTATGGACTGGCTAACTCTTATCATCGCAGGCGGCTGCGAAATGGGCTTCACTTTCTGCCTCGGCAAATCGAAATGTGCTATTGGAAACGACTGGTGGCTATGGATTATCGGCTTTGTATTGTTATATGTATTGAGCGCGGTACTGCTCGCCAAAGCCACACAAACAATATCTATCGGCATTGCATATACGGTATGGACGGGAATAGGTGCCGTAGGTGCCGTGTTGCTTTCGATATTCTATTTTCACGAACCAGCCACATTCTGGAAAGTGTTTTTCCTTTGCACCCTTGTAATCTCCATTGTAGGACTTAAAATTGTAGAATAATATGAATTTCAGAGCAATGCGTCGCAACAGGCAGCAACTTACACACGAAGAATGTCAGAACATTCTTGACAAATCGACTTCAGGTGTCCTTTCGCTCATCGGCGATGGTGGATATCCTTACGGAGTACCAATGAGTTATGTCTATCACGACGGCAAAATATTTTTCCACTCGGCAACAACAGGTCACAAAATTGATGCAATCGGCACCGAGGAAAAATGCTCGTTTACGATAATTGCCCAAGACGATATCCACAACGAGGAATATACCACCTACTTCCGCAGCGTGATTGTTTTTGGCAGAATACATATAATCGAGGATGAAGCCGAGAAACTTGCTGCCCTGCGGTCGTTAGGCGAGCGTTACAATCCAAACGACAATGCCGGCCTACAGCGCGAAATCGACAAGGGGTTCAGCCATCTCCATATTCTGCGCCTCGACATCGAGCACATCAGTGGTAAGGAATCAATCGAACTTATCAAAGCAAAAAAGCAATGAACATCGAGGAAGTAAGAGCGTTTGCATTGGGTATCAGTCCCGAGGTTACCGAGGAACTGTTTGCAGATGAGTGGATTTCGTGGCGCATTGGCGGCAAGTGGTTTCTGCTTATGCAACTCGATGCTCCCGAACCGCGCGTAGCCGTGAAACTGCCACCCGAAACAGGTCTGGAACTGCGAGACCGATATTCGGGTGTGCGTCCTGCCTACCACATGAACAAAACGCACTGGAACGACTTGTATCTAAACGAATTAAGCGACGACTTTGTGAAAGAGCAAATAACTGCTTCGTATAAGTTGGTGAGGTCAAAGTTGCCAAAGAAGCGATGAAAAAAGTTTGGTCGTTTTGAACCAAATGACTACTTTTGCATTTAGAACCAGAAAAAATTTCGTTATGGTAACTACGGCAGAAAGGAAGACGAACTTTACACCTGCAGAGATTGAGGTGCTGAACGCAGTTGCCCATTTGCGTACCGAAGAAGAAATCAGAGGCTT
>JAGCNN010000147.1 GCA_017645925.1 Bacteroidales bacterium | reverse complement strand
CCGAAATCATAATTTCCACTGCCCCAGGTCGCTCCCATTGCTGGGTTATTTTCAGTAACTGTAACTGCATGTTGGTCAATTGTGAAATATGCAGCATAAGTGGCATTGCCAGTTACTGTTATAGTGCGTGGATTGTCAGTAATATAGTCGTGCCACCGGACAAAGTGGTAATGTTCTGCTGGCGTTGCTGAAATTTGTATTTCTGAGCCATAGTCATATGTTCCATTTTCGCTTACGCTACCCATAGTTTCATCGATAGAAACAAGCGTGATTGTGTACTGGGCAATTGCAAATGTAGCTGTAAATGCAGTATCGCTCTCTACCACTATTGTGCGTGGATTGTCTGTGTTTCCATCGTTCCACCGTTCGAAACGGAAATGTCCTTTAGGAGTAGCAGAAATAATAGCAACGCCATCGTCGCAGTTTGGGTGCTGTGTTATTTTCACCGTTCCCTTTTGTAGATTTGAGCTTTCTACATTTAACAGATATGTCCTGCTTTCGTGTATATCGCTAAAACTATTCCAACCTGTTGCCGATGCGTATGTTTCGCTATAACCGCAAGGCACCCACAATATTGCCGAATAATTACTAAAAGAATAACTACTAAATAGATATGGAGGCGTTGTCGCCTTTACATATATGTCTGTCAGACCACTACAGTTATTAAATGCATAAGAGCCAATGTATGTTGCAGATTTGCCAATGGTAACAGATGTCAACCTTGAACATCCATAAAAACAATCATCACCAATATTAATTACAGAATCGGGGATTATTAAATCTCCAGCAAGATAGTTGCAATTATAAAAAGCATTGCCAGGTATTCTTGTTACATTTTTCCCTATATTCAATGTGGAGAATGATGAACAGCCAGTAAATATATTTCTACTCATATTTGAGCAGGATGTTGCATTAAAGTTCATTGTAGTTAAGTTTCGACAGTTTCTAAAAGCATATTGACCAATATTGTTAACCGATTTGCCTATCGTCAATGTAGTAAGACTACTGCATGCATTAAAAGCATATTCGCCTATAAACTCCACCGAATCGGGAACAATTACATTGGAAAGGCTTGTACAGCCGGAAAAAGCGTAAGCTCCAATATTTTTCACTGACGAGCCTATTGTTATGGAATCTAGGCTTGTGCATCCTGTGAATGCATTATTTCCAATATTTCTCACAGACTGACCAATAGTTAGATATCTAAGGGCAACACAACCATTGAAGGCGTTTGGAAGAATGCTAACGACTGTGTTGGGAATGCTAACGGAAACAAGCGTTCCTAATGCCGAGACAAGGGTATCTTTTGCCATACTGGTATAGAATAATCCGTCTTCATAGTAACCGTTTACCGACAATGCGCCCCACGGACATCCACTTGCAGAACCGCTATATACGATATTAGGCACCATATAAAAGGCAGAATCTCCGATAGTCAGCACAGAATTAGGAATTTGCGGGGAGTTCAACCCCCTGCATTTGTAGAATGAGTATGCAGGAATATTTATAACATTGTCACCTATGCTTAAATTGGAGAATCGCGAACAATTGAGGAAAGTCGGATTAGCAGATGTTCCCATTACCGTACAATTTGTTGCATTGAAATTAACAGTTTCAAGGTTGGTGCAATCATAAAACGCATGTTCGCCAATGCTTGTATAGTCGTTTCCTATTGTTACCGACGTTAGCATTGAGCATCCGTAAAATGCTCCGTAAAACAAACTACTGCCAGTCAGTGTTACTGACCTAAGGCTTCTTGGAATGCAATATTGCTGTCTGTAATATGGTCTATAACATTGTATAATAGGAGTTCCTCCATCGTAACTTGTGCTGCCGAATATATACCCGAAAAGAGTTGATTCGGATGCTTCTGTTGCTGATGCACTACCTCCAACAAAAGGCAATGTCATCTCGACAAGTCCGCTGCAACCCGAAAAAGCATGGCTGCCGACGCTCGTTACTGTATTGGGTATTGTTACCGAAGCAAGGTTTTGGCAACCATAAAATGCATAACTTCCGATATTTGTTACCGAACTTGGAATTGTAACCGCAGCAAGACCATAGCAACCGGCAAATGCGTAATCATCAATGCTTGTAACAGAACTTGGAATTACAGCTTCCGTTACCGTTGGGTAGCAACCGGCCAAAATGGTCTTGGTTTCATCGGTATAGACAAAAGGATCTTCAATATATCCATTTACCGTGAGAGCACCCCAAGGACTACCGGTTGCAGTTCCGTTATACTGTATATTTCTGACAAAATAAAATGCATTCGTTCCGATGCTTGTAACCGAGTTTGGAATAAAAACGGTTGACAAACTGCTACAATTACAAAATGCATAGGCAGGAATACTAGTTACATTATCTCCAATGTTCAATGTTGTCAATGGCAAATTCGTAAATACCGACTCATAATGTTGGTAAGTATCATAATTAATATATGGACAGTTTGTTGCATTAAAGTTAATCGTGTGCAAATTATTACACCCGGCAAAAACATCATTGCTAATGCTCGTTACGGAATTGCCGATTGTAACCTCCCTTAACTCGCTGCAATTTTGCCAAGCACTAGTTCCAATTCTCGTAACAGAATCTCCTATTATAACAGATGTCAAACTGCTGCAATTATTAAATGCCGAAATGCCAATTTCCGCTGGACATGTAATTGCTAATGAGCCAGTAAGACCTGTGCAATTTGCAAAAGCGCGTTGTCCTATATTGGTAAGCGAATTGCCGAATACAATAGAGGTTATTCCTGTACAATCCATAAAGGCCTCTTGATAAATTGTTCTGACAGAATTAGGTATTGTAAGTGTTCCTGTCAGTCCGCTACATCCACGGAATGTTCGTGAATTAATGTACATGACCGAATTGCCGATTGTAACGGATGTAAGATTGCTGCAATTTTCAAATGCTCCACCACCAATATCCCGGATCAAATTGCCTATAGTTACAGATGTTAAGCCAGTACAATCTTTAAATGCCTCAAACATAATCTCCTGAACACTATATGTAACCGAGTTGTATGTAACGGAATCTGGAATCACAAGGTCGCCAATTAAATTCATGCCGCCATACACAACCGCTACGCGATCAATATAACTTGTAACATCATAATTTAATGTTTGCCCACTTTCGCATACAACCGAAAACATCTCGGCTTTTATATTGTTAGCACACAAAAAGGCAAAAGTCAGAATGATAAGAAATCGTTTCATTGTCAGAAAAAATATTCTAGTTATTCAAAATCAAAAATATTGAACAGCAAAGGTAATGATTTCATATATAAAGGCAAAGATTTTTTTTATATACGTATGGGCAGGTCCCAAGCCTGCCCATACGTATATTGTTTCACAAATATTAGGTTTATTCTTTTACGAATTTTTGTTGGATTACATTCGCTCCCTTCGACAGGCTCGCTTCGACAGGCTCAGTGCGCTGCAGGGTGCGAAGACGAACAACATAAACCCCATTTGCCAATCCACTAACATTGCAAACCGCATTTTCTCTGTTAACTTCTGTGCTGTAAACGACTTGTCCCAAGGTGTTCACAATTTCAATTTCAGAAATTGTTTCCGAGGAAGTAATGTTAAGTATGTCGTTTGCAGGATTCGGGAAGATGTCAATGCTAGTTTCAACTTCGCTTATGCCTGTAACTATTGCAGTTGCTGCTTCCGATGCATCCGAAGTACCACCATTTGCACAATTGGTTATTATGTAGTATGTGTCGCCTTCGTGTCCCTGCAAGTCGATGGATGATGTGCCAGTTTCAGTTGCAATTCTTTCGCCGTTGCGGTAAACTTCGTAAGAAGTTGCATTCTCGGCAGCGTTCCACGAAAGGACGATGCCGTATGACTCAACCATAGCAGTGAGATCGGTGGCGGCGTTGCAAGTAGGTTCGGCAGTTGCAGTTATTGTTTCCGAAGCATCGGAAGTGCCACCGTTAGCACAGTTAATAATAATATAGTAGCTGTCACCTTCGTGACCTTGCAGGTCGATTGCTGAAGTGTTGGTTTCTGTTGCAATTCTTTCACCATTGCGGTAGATGTCGTACGAAATTGCATTTTCGGTGGCATTCCATGACAATACCACGCCGTACGATTCAACTTGCGCTGTAAGGTTTGTTACAGCGCTACATTCCGGGATTTCAATAATTTCGTTGAATGTTACAACAATGCTATGACCGTTTTCAGTGACATTCTCAAATGTGTAGCTTGCGCTTGCACCTATGACAGCATAGCTTGCAATATCATTAATAGCGCTTTGTCCATCAACAATTACATCAGCAATTTCGTAGCCTTCGTTTGCTGTAATGACAAATTCCTTATTGTCACCGCAGTTAACTTCAACATTTCCCGATGGGGTTATCGTACCGCCTTCGCTTGCACTTGCCGTAATTATGTACGACAATCGGTTGAATGTTACGTTGATGTTTTGCGGTTCGCTTACATTTTCAATTGTATATGAGTTGTTTTCGTCAAGTGTAACTTCTG
>JAGCNN010000146.1 GCA_017645925.1 Bacteroidales bacterium | reverse complement strand
CTGTCCATTGCGCGACAAATGATTTTCCTTATACCTTTAGTTATACTATTGCCACGCTACTGTAGCTCGTTTTGGGGCGATGATGCCATCTGGTACGCATTCCCTATAGCCGATTTGCTTTCGGTAGCCATAACAATCATAATGTCGCACAAACTAATTAAATCGTTGATAAACAACAAACAAACCCAACAATAAAAGTTAAACAAATGTTATAGGACACTTTTTGGAACGGATTTTGCCATTCGCTGCCAAGGACAAAAAAAGTACGGATATGAAAAAGTTATGTTTAATATTACTGGTTGCTTTTGCCACTTTTCCGATTGAATCGTTTTCGCAGAAAGTAATGTCATATTATTCGGAAATAAACACAGATAGTTTGAGGGCAACAAACGAAAACCTAATCTTTTTACCGGAAGTAAAAGTATATGCCAATAAGCGCAAAGCTGCAAAGGCAAATAAACAATACGACAAGCTAGTCAGGAATTTCAAGAAGGTATATCCTTACGCGATAGAAGTTTCGGCAATTTACAGGCAGATAGACGACAGCCTTGCCAGAATGGACTCCGACCGTCAGCGCCGCAAATATATGGATATGCGCGAAAAGCAGATAATGGCACACTACAAGCCTATTATGAGCAAATTTACCTTGTCGCAGTCAATTTTGTTTGTGAAGCTGCTTGACCGTGAATGCGGAAGCACTGCATACGAAATCATAAGAACCTTGAAGGGAAGATTTGTAGCAGGTTCGTGCCAAGTTTTTGCCTGCATGTTTGGCAATGACTTAAAAAAGTCGTACGATTCCGAGGTGTCGGACCAAACAGTCGAATTCCTTGTAAGGCAGTATCATGCAGGAAAATTAGGCTGACAAAAATAGCAATCTTCTGTTTTCCTTTTATATATTTTGTTGGCAGGTGGGATACGTCCCGCCTGTTTTTGTTTTACAAAAACATCAACACAAAAAATTATTGTTGTACAACAAACACTCTCTGGTCATTCCGAAAAGTAGAACGAACAGCATAAGGAACGTTGCTTGTGAGTTCACTTGTCCGGAACTCTCTCACGAAACGAAGTGAGTAATCTGTTCTCTAATAATACGTTAACAGATTAGATTACGGACAGCAGTCTTCACAACGCTCCCCGTTTCGTATCGCGTGTTACGACTAGCTTCCGTACCTTTAGCTCACGCAGCGAAGCAAGTAAATGACAAGCCCCTCTTATTTATATTGCAATATAAGCACTTGAAAATATAGCAATTACACATTATCCCAATTTTTAGAGGACACCAATAACAAAAAATCCCCTGTCCCAAAAGCGACAGAGGATTTTTGTTTTGAGCCTAAAAACTGCTAACGGGCAATTGTAAGTTTATGTGCACGACCATCAACTACTACGAAATAGATTCCATCTGGAAGATTCGATACGTCAATAGTTGTATTGTTTTGTTCGGTAACCAAACGTTTTACTTCCTTGCTTGTTGCGTTGTAGATAACAAGTTCCGACTTTTCGGGAGCAATTATGCTTACCATGTTGCTAGCCGGATTCGGATACATTTCAATCAAATCCGAAACATTTTCTTCAATCCCTGTAGGTTCGTTTTCTTCGCCAACAAAGAACTTGTATATTTCGGTGGTGTAGTCGATGTCGTTGTGGGCAGCGTCGTACCATGTGTGGACTCCGTTGTTTACCTTTATGAAAACAGTCTTTTTTCCAGTTTCCGCATTCTTGTAGGTGTATTGCTCGAATGTAAGTCCATCGTTCTTAGTGTCCTCGAAGTAATATACTGTTGGTTCGGTGCTACATTCCTTGTAGTTGCGCCATGTTTCAACGAGAGCTTCTGCTCCAAGTCCGACTTGTACTGTCAGTATAGAATAGCTGAAACTAGCATCGGCGTATGATATTGTTTCGTCCGATGTGCCGTGTATGTGCATGGTGTTGATTTGTCCTGTTGGTTCAAACGGCTGGAAATGACCGAGTGTGCCGCTTACCGATGCGATTGCGGTGATTCTGTCGGCGTGTTTTACTGCCATCTTGTTGCTCATGAATCCTCCCATTGAGAAGCCGGTAACGAAAACACTGTCGGTATCTACATTGAAGTTGTTTTCAAGTGAATCAAGGATTGCCATGATGAAACCCTCATCGTTCACACCTTCGTTCAATTCAATTGTTCCTAGATATGGTACGTTTTCTCCACCAACGCCTGCTGCCCAAGCTGCGCCCATAGATTGTCCCATGATACTTGCATCGGTTGCTTCAGGTGTGATGATTATCCAGTTGGGAGCAAGTGCTTCGAAGCCAAGCTGCGAGAAGTTGTTGCAATTGTCGCCAAGTCCGTGAAGTTGGAAAAGAACTGGCATGCTTCCATCTGGAGAACTTGCTGGAATGTGTTCAACGTACTTTCTTGTTACACCTTCAAATTCCATTGTGCGTGTTACGTTCTGCGCATTCAGGGCTATTGCCATTGTAGTCAGTGCTACGATTGTAAAGATTTTTTTCATTGTATTATGTTTTGTTAGTTTATAAAATTTTGTCTATCAACATTTTAAATTCATTTGTTTTTCCTATTGCATATTTTGTTATATGAACAGAATGCACAATTATTGCTATTTTCTGTCTGCCTGAAATTTGTGTTTTTGTTCAGCAGTTCACCTAATATCCGTTTCAAATTATCATTGAAATCATCGCGCAAGCCGATATCAGGACATTTATAATTTTCAATGTCCTTTTTTTCGTCATCTTCAGTTTTGTATTTAAGGTTGTAGTCGCCATGGCCTGTTACACTTATTATGCATGGCTGAACCTCATATTCGGGCATAAGCTGCGACATAATTTCGGAATATACAAGCACCTGCAAGGCTTCTTTCGACTTGAACTCTTCCGAATCCCAGAATTTATCATCGTACAATTTCTTGCTGTCCGATATCATTGAAGTCTTGTAGTCGATAACACGCAACCTGCCGTTTTTCAAGTCAATACGGTCTATTATACCTTTTAATTGCACAGTTTTCTCCCCGACTTTGTATTCTATGGTATAGTTACAATTCTTGCTGTTCTTCCTTATATCATCTTCGTCCCATTCGGCAATTTCAAGAGGTGCATTCTTCTCATCGTTGGCGACTATCAAGGACAAGCTTTTTCGCAACTGCTTCAGCATAATATCAGTCTTAGCCCCATTTTCAGCATCTATGGCTACGGATTCAACAACTTTACCAATATTAGCTTTTACTCCTGCAAAGTCATTCTTGTCAACAAACTTTCCGATACAATCCTTATAGAGCATCATCCGTGATTTATGAAGCAGGTCGCCGAATTTCTTTCTTAATTTTTCATTTTCCAAGTCAACAATCATGAATGGTGCATATTTCTCATCGGTAGCGACTATCCTCTCCAGATATTTCCGCAACGGCATAATCATTATGCTCATCTTGGCCTCCTTGAAAAGAGCCTCATCGTCACTATCTCCAGTAAATACTTTTTTTACAGCATAGTCTATCGCATTCTCAATATTGGCTTTTATTCCGACAAAGTCACCCACATTAATTTCCTTACCAATATAATCCCGATAAAGAAAATGACATGACTCGTGCAGCAAATTGCCGAAATCTAGAGCGCTTGTGTCATCATCAATGCCAGGTTCCTCCCTCAAACCTTCGATATATTCCAAATAGAACCCGACAGGACAACTTATATATGTGTTAATCATCTTAGGGAACACACCCATCAAACCATTATCACAGCCCAACAACCTATGGATTTTTTGCATTTTAGCATCAGTCTTTGCTATTTCTAACGGCGGTGTTTGCGAAGGACGGACTTCATAACTCTTGGTTGTATGGTATTTCTGTTTATTGGCAATAACGTCATTGAAATCCATAAGTTCGTACTCTATCTGCGTAACGAACCTTGATTTTTCGGCATGAGAAATCTTGCCTTCGGTATGATATAAAATCCTTATGTTCTTGCTTCGTTGCAACAGCCTGTAGAAATAGTAGGCAAAAATGCTGTTCTGGAATTCTATGGACGGCATTGAGAAGGCTTTTCGCAGGTTGTAAGGAATTAAACTCTTCTTGTAGCTTGATTTCGGGAAAGTGTCCTCGTTCATCGACAGCATAATTATGTTGTCAAAATCAAGGCTTCGAGTTTCCATAAAGCCAAGAATCTGCATCTTGTTGTCCGACTTTCCCTCAAAGGCAATGTTACTTTGCTTTATCATGCTAGTCATCAGCTTGCTGTACATATTGTCCTTATCGAATACAATGTCATCGCCAAGAGCATTCAGGAACGACATGTAGAGCGTGATTATCTTGTGCATAAAATCCGATTCGGTTTCGTTGATGCCTGCAAGAATATTTTCATATACGTACTGGCAAACCGACAATATGTACCGAGGGAAAGACTCGCCCATCTTCTCCACATCAAACAATAGCTTCAGCAGTTCGTTTGACTCCGCTATTTCGCGTATGCATTCAATGTTGACATAGTCAATTTTGCTTTGGGCAATAATCTCATTTATTTTGTCCAGCATAGTGTTTTTTACATGTTTCCTTGTAAAGCTATGCATTATAGCCGAGAAAATGTCTTTTCGGTTAAGGTAAGTTGTGTTCTGGGTTTTGTTTACCGACCTATGCGCTGCAAGTTTCATTATTATCTGGACAAAACTTGCCGAAGCGGTATAACTTAGAGGATAACCCATTGTTATGTTGTAAGCCAACGGAGATTCTTCGCCGCTTGCATTTTCAAATGTTTGTGGAAGCGAGTATATCAATGGCACAAGAAGCTTTTCATCGCCAAGGATTATTGCTGTTTTGCCGTCCACATTTTCGTACTCCTTAAGCAACTCAGGTATCAGCTTGACCTGTGCGACAGAAGTGGGCACCTCTATTACCTGTATGTCGCGCTTGTACAAATCCCTTATTGTGTCGGAAAGTTCGAACCCTTCAGGCAATGGGAATTCCTTCAGGTCGCTGCGCAGGAACAAACCAGCTTCCTGATTTTGAGTGGTAGTGTAGTATTTGTCGGCATCCCAGAAAAAAAGGCACTGACCGTTCTTTTCTTTCGTAACATTCCTAATATGAGCAAACAAACTCTTTTCACATTTATTCAGGGCACTGAATCCCACAAAGGCATAATTCTCAGAATCAAACGATGTGGTCATCATTCTGTTCTCAACGAAATCGCGATAAATAAAACCCTGATAACCAATTCCTCTTTGCCTAATATCCGCGGTAAACTTAGCATATATGTCAGGCATTTTTTTCCACAGCTCAAGGCTTTTCAACTTGTTGTCAAGCACCGAATCCCTAGACACGTTTTTCCAGAACGACTGAAGTATTTCAACCATACTGTCCTCCATATCGGCAAACTTGATGTCGATTTCCTTTTCCTCGGCAATATTGCTGAAAAGTTTCTGCGGATTTACAAGGTACTTGTCTATATCGTCGAAATCGCTTAGCATTACTTCTCCAAAATTGTAGAAGTTGTCAAAAGTTGTTTTACTGTCCGGCGTCTCAAACTGCATATATGCCTTGTATAGCATGTAAACCAATATTACACTATCGGCTTCGTGCAATTTTGTGCCTCTGGCGAATATTTGTTTTATAGGTGTAATTTTTGGAGCCCAGCATACCTCTTTGGCGTTTTTCTTCATTGAGGCGAGCAAGGTGGCACCCGTTCTGTTGTTAGGCACAACAATTTCAACTTTTTGCAAATCCTTGCAGTTTTCGCTAAGATATTTCTGTACCGAGTCTATAAAACTGCTCATCGTCCTGCCGTTTTGGAGATTAAGGTTAAATCAGCAATCACTATGGCAGCCAATGCTTCCACTATTACCGGTGTGCGCAATGCAAAGCATATATCGTGGCGACCGTGAATTTCAAAATCCTGCATTTGCATAGTGATGAAATTGTATGTCTTTTGCTTTTTGGCAATACTTGGCGTAGGATGAAAATATGTGCGGAATATGATTTCGTTACCATTTGATATTCCACCGTTTATTCCTCCGCAATTGTTTGTAGCAGTACGCCCGTCTTGACTTACTATGCAGTCGTTGTATTCCGAGCCGAGCATTGATGCCGATGCAATTCCATTGCCGAACTCTATAGCCTTAGCGCCTGGAATAGAAAACATTGCGTGAGCCAGCATTGACTCCATGCTATCAAAAAAAGGTTCGCCTATGCCAGCAGGCAGACCGTTAATCCTACATTCTACAATTCCACCCGAAGAATCGTCTGGCATAGCTTTTTGAGCATTAGCAAGGCAATCGGAATTTGTAGAAGCAGAAATCAGCACTCCGGGAATTATTTTCTTGGCAAGACTTCCAGCCGCAACAATCGGCAGTGTCATTCTACCGGAAAACTGACCTCCGCCAAGCGGATTGTTGTAACCGTTATATTTTCTGTTGGCAGCATAATCGGCATGTCCGGGACGGAAAAAACCATCAAACTGATAGTCCTCGCTGCGAACATCCTTATTGTTGAATGAAATTAATATAGGAGCGCCAGTGGTATAACCGTTGTAGATTCCGCTTTCTATTTCTGGAATGTCGCTTTCGGCACGGCTGCTGCCTCCAAACCCACCAGTACGACGACGTTCTATATCGGGGAGAATGTCGGCTGGAGAAAAGGCTATTCCAGCAGGGCAACCGTCTATTACAATTCCTATTTTTGCTCCGTGCGACTCTCCGTAGAGCGTTACTCTGAAACTATTCCCGAAAGTATTCATCCAACATTATTTTGAGTGAACAAAAGTAGGGAATAATCTTTTTTTTACAAATTTTATAGCAAAAAAATATTGCAAAAAAACGATGTTCAGTTTTATCCAAAGCATTATCTTTGCGCTATTGTTTTAATAATATTGATTTTTTATGAATAAGTTTTGGAAAGTTTTATTGGCCGTTGTTCTTGGCGTAATAATCGCCCATGCACTTTTCGGTCTGTTTTTTATGTTGATATGCATGTCGTCTCTTGGCAGCAGCACATCAACGGATGTTTCGGTAAAAGATAACTCGGTACTTAAGATTTCACTGGCTACCGATATGCCCGACAAGGTTACCGACGATATGAATTTCAACCTTATGTCAATGTCGGTAAGCAAGCAAATTGGTCTCAACGATGCCCTGAAGGCAATTGAAAAGGCCAAGAGCGACAACAGAATAAAAGGTATATACCTTGATATGAACGATGCCGCTGTAGGTTTTGCCACTTCCGAGGAATTACGCAACAAACTTAAAGAATTCAAGGAAAGCGGAAAGTTTATAGTAAGCTACTCCACTGCCTACTCGCATATCGGCTACTACCTTGCATCTGTTTCCGACGAAATATATTTGAATCCGCAAGGAGGAATGTCGTGGCAGGGCATGTGCTCGCAGATAATGTTCTACAAGAATTTGCTTGAAAAGTTAGGCGTTGAGATGCAAGTTTTCCGTCACGGGCAGTTCAAGTCGGCAGTTGAGCCTTATATATGCGACAAGATGAGTCCAGCAAACCGCAAGCAGTACAGCGTACTTCTTAACTCCATCTGGGGCAAGATTTGCAATGGAGTTTCGGAACAGCGCGGCATTTCGGTTGAAAACCTAAACCAGTATGCCGACAGTCTGGCAATTCGCAAAGCACAGGATGCAGTTGACCTCAAGTTTGTTGACGCTACAAAATACTACGACGAGGTACTCGACCTGCTAAAATCAAAATCGGGCTTTGATGGCAAGGACAAGGACATGTTTATCGACCTTGAAAAATACGTAAAGGCTACCGTTCCTAATATTAATGAAAACAAAACCAAGAATGAAATCGCAGTGCTTTTTGCCGAAGGCGAAATCGTTGACGGCAAAGGCGGCAACGGACAGATGGGTGGCGACAAGATTGCCGAAGAACTCCGTAAAATAAGGGAAGACAAAGATGTGAAAGCAGTTGTTCTCCGTGTCAATTCTCCGGGCGGCTCAGGACTTGCTTCCGAAATAATGTGGCGTGAGATTCAAAAAGTTAAGGAAGCAGGCAAGCCTGTTGTTGTCTCGATGGGCAACTATGCAGCTTCGGGCGGATATTATATTTCATGCTCTGCCGACTACATTTATGCACAGCCAACAACACTGACGGGCTCCATTGGCGTATTTGGCATGTTCCCCAACTTACAGGGACTTGTAACAGACAAGGTTGGAATTACAATCGATACAGTTTGCACAAATGCATCATCTGACTTTGGAACAATGCTGAGACCTGTTACCGACAAGGAATATGCAAACGTCCAGCAATCTATCGAAGATTTCTATGATTTATTCATAACAAGAGTTTTCGATGGACGCAAAGGCAAAGGAGCCGAAGAACATGTGCTCAGCGAGAAAGCTTTGGTTGACTCTATTGGACAAGGACGAGTTTGGTCTGGCGCCGATGCAATAGCAATAGGTTTGGTTGACGAACTTGGCGGACTTAACGATGCCTTAAAGAAAGCAGCTACCCTCGCCAGCATTTCCGACAACGACTATAAAGTCACAGAATATCCTGCAAAAAGAGAATGGTACGAGCAACTATTGGAAGAATTTGATATTACCACAAGGGTAATGAAGAGCGAACTCGGTGAAAACTACGTATATTACCAGAATGCCAAGAGGATTGCCAATACAACAGGCATTCAGGCAAGAATGGAATTTGATGCAATAATAAAGTAATCTTTACTGTAACAACAAACCCAAAAAGTCCGCACCCATGTTGGTATGCGGACTTTTTTAATATACAAGAGATATTTCGTCTGTATGATTTTACCTCATCAAGCATCAAAAATCAACTTCTAAAAAACATAGCTATTTTCAATATTTTTCCAGAACGAACTGTTACTCTTCCTTTTCAATAATCTGCTTTACAATTTCCGCCAACTGATGTACACCTTCGCGGCGGGAGTATTTAGAGGGATTTGTTGAGTGGCAGGAAATGGAACCTGTTTGAGTAAACTCTGAATACAAATCGACAAGCACTTTTGAAAGATGATTCTTGTCCTTCACGACAATACCAGAATGCGTTTCGTTTATCAAGCAAATGAAGAAACAGCAAATCTATTTCCTATAATCCTTTTTCCCTGTTAACTTTCTGTAAAGCGAATATATAAAAGCAAGTTTTTTCTCATCATTAGGATAATCCCAGTAATACTTTGGAGGCTCTTGCATTATTTTCTCGAACTCATCAACAGAAATTTCCAATTTTGCACAAATCTCATTGATTTCCTGCTGAATTGTATCTGGATTATAAGCTGGCTTAGACAATTCAGACAAAGCCTCCTCGCGTGTCATTGTTCCTGCACAAATCTGAGTAGAAAAAGTCGCCTTTCTGTAATCAATGTTAAACTTCACGGGCAATATATATGCCTGCTCAAATCCTGTATATAACGACTCGTAATGTTTACCGCCATAATACTTCCAATTCAACTTCTCTTCCAGCACTTTTATGGCATTGTCCTTCGAATACGGCACATAATTTAGGAAATATACTGTCTTTATTCCTTTTACAACTTTACACCAAGCCTCTTCTTTCCATCCAAAGAAAGGGAACTTTTTTACTTTTATTGGACAATAACGCTTCAAAATTGACTTTATGTAACGGGTATCCTTTGCATTATAAAACCAAGAATTAGGCAAAATTCCCTCAGTTGCAAAATTACCGCCAGAAACAATATACTTAACATTATATTTCTTAGCATAATAATGCAAAGCTGCAGGTATCGCCATATCTGTAGGAGCCTCAATATCCGGAACAGAAGCCTTCAAAAAAGCGACTTGCATATGACGGAATTCATTCCAGTCCAACTTGTAAATTTCAAAATCAAATCCTAAAAGATTGACAATATTCTTTACATTCTCCTCTCCTATTGGAGTATTCCAACCATTGTCCAAATGAACAAGCAACACTCGCAGACCGCGTTCCTTTGCCAGATATGCCACATAAGTACTATCAACACCACCACTAACACCTATTACACAGTCATACTTGCTACCCTTTCCTTTACGCTTCATTTCCGCAATCAAGGCATCGAATTCTCGGTCAGACTTCTCTCCCTGATATGCCATACCTGCGATACGGTTGAAATAATTGTTGCAATGATTGCAATGTCCCTTGTCATCAAAACTAATCTCACAATCCGAAGTGTCCATCACACAACGGTTACATTGAGAATATTGCTTTTTTTCTAATTCACTCATAATCATATATTTTTATTAGTAATTTCATTCACAATCTTCGCTAATTCTCCAGATTGCCCCTTACGGGAATATTTTTCATATCCGACAGATTTGCATTCAATAGAACCAGTTCTCTCAAATTCTTCATATATTATAGACAGTGTCTTCATCAATTCATTTTTATCTTTAACAATTATGCCTGAATTCGTTTCTGCAATCAAATCCTCCTGTAAATGAGTACTTAAACCTTCTATTTCCTTTATCGGATAATACTTTTCTTTAAGAAGCTTCGCTTCGTCGTCATCAGAATAACAGAAAAGAATCTTACGGTTCAATCCAAGGTAATCGTATATCTTAGTACCAGTAAATGAATAGTAATTGAACAAAAGCATTACATTATGCAATGCTAACTTTTTCATAAGCGACATGTTATCCATACGCGGAAAAACATTTATTTTCCCTACAAGATTCGGAAACTTATCCGACACCATTAATTTCAAATCTTCCGCATCGTTCACTCCATAGAAATTCAATTCAAATTTAGGGGTTATATTTGAATCTGCAAAGCAAGAAAAACAACGCAAAACACTTTCCAAAGGGTGCCACTTATAAATAGTGCCGACAAAAGCGAACCTCAAACAATCGTCAGCTTGACTTATATCAGACACAGCATCTATTGCATCCGGGTTATATCCATTGGGAATTATATGAAAAGGCTTATTAACATTCGTTTCTATCTGCTTTTTAAAAAACTCATCAACAGTAATCACACATTTAGCATTGGCAGTAAATCTCCTCTCAAAATACTTATTTAAAGCGCCAAACAAATTATTCTTATTTTTGTTTTCAACCCAAGGATCTCTATAATCTGCAATCCATGGAATACCAAATTTATAGCTCAATGTAGAAGCATATCGCAATAATATATAAGGATCAACCGTTGTAATTATCGCATCAACCTTATTCTGTTTCAAATACTCTTTCGCTCCACGATATAAACCCGACTTTGGTCCCACAAAGAAAAGAAACTGCATAAACTCGTACCAAGCGGTAACCATTTTGCGTATAAAGACAAATTTACTACGACCGTACTTCAGCATTATGCGATTAGCAAGATTAGGCTTGTATGGGGTGCGAATTATTGTGCCGTACTCTGTTTCTTCAACTATGGTTTCATTGCTTTCGCCAGGTGCTATATAGTCTAGTTCGTTGCCATACTTGTTTCCCCACTGCCGCGTTACAACCACAGGTTCCACACCATATTCCTTCAGATACCTGTACCACGCGTATGGTCTAAGTCCACCAACAGAAACGTATGGTGGAAAATCGTATGCTAATATTAAGAGTTTCTTCATCATATATTCACTTTCCAATAGCCATTTTTACGAGCACCAACACGGATTATCAAATTCATTTCCTGCATTTTTTTCAAATAACTATTAATCGTCCTAACAGACACCCCCAACATATTAGACAATTCTGGTATTGTTACTCTTTCATTTTCTTGCATCAATTCTAATATTTTATCATGCAATTTATCATGCAATTTATCATGCAATTTATCCGACAATTTATTTGACAAATTATCGTTATCTGACAATTTAGAGGACAAGTCTTCCTTAAAATCTCTACGATAGAAAATTGCAGTCACCT